>DCGU01000019.1:4120-27964 GCA_002315325.1 Clostridiales bacterium UBA1770 | reverse complement strand
TCGTCATGACGACAGAAAAAACGATTGACCAAGCGAATTAACATTTTTCAATGATAAAAAAGACTTCACGACGCGTTGACGTCGTGAAGTCTTTTTTGTATGTGCATATTTAATTGATTTTGATTTCAACGTAGTGAACGGTGCCGTTCCCCTTGAAGGTGACGGTGACGTCGTTGGTTGTTTCCAACCCCGTCAGGTCGCAGGCAAGAGAGGCATGTGTCGTCATCAAGACGGTATCTTCCGTGTTGGATTCCATGACGTTGCGGACGGGATCTGCCGGTTGCGCCTGCCCGAAAGAGATGCCGTTTACGAGTATTTCCGGTGCGGTGTCGCCCTCAAAGTCTATCCGCAGCAGTGCCTTTTGCGTGGGGGAAACCGGGCCGATGCGCAGCGGCAAATCCGCCTTCCCGTTTACCATCATCGGCAGGGGACGGTAGGGGTTCGGTACCAAACCGGAAGGGATATCCTGGAAGGTTACGATAAAACGGCGTTCCAGGTCATTGATTGCCGTCAGGTCGGTTGTCCACAGTTTAGGATTGCGTGACAGTCCCGGGTAATTCATATTGGCCAGATACAAACCGTCTGCGCCCTCAGCCATCCAGGCGGCACCGTAAGCGATAACCTGTTCCGCAGAGCAGAATGAAAAGACGTTTTGGCCGTATTCGGCAGAGCCTTCCGTTGTGTTTTTGCCGCGCAGAGAAAGCGTTTCCACACCGGGCACGATGGCAACGTCAGGGCCCACGGATGCGCGCCACAAATCCACGTCGATGGAACTGTTGACGCATTCCCATCTGGCGTCCGGTTCCACAGCGTCCACCAAGTTTTCACGGCAGATTGTTTCAACGTCAAACCCGTAGGCATAGGATTCGGCGGGCGTGTGCGGCAGGCGGATCATCACCTTGATTTCTTTGCCGCGCTTTTTGCCGATTTCGTTTGTGATGGCACGCACGTTGCGGATATATTCCGTCATAATGCGGTGGCGGTCGGGATTGTTTTTATAGTCAAAGCAGAAGGGTTCCCGCAAAAAGTCCATGTCAAATCCGTCAACGTCATACCGTTCCAAGGCTTCTTTGATGAGCGCCAGCTGCATGTTTCGGATGGCAGGATAGGCAAAATCATATTCGCGGCCGTGATAGCCGTATTTGTCGCCGATCATGTGGCCTGCAGCCAGCTCTTGGTAAAATAATTCTTCTTTACAGAACGTGACGTCATCGTTGTACAAATCGTGCGCGTCATTCATGCGCATGGTCAGCCAGGGGCGTATGCCTTGCTTGCGGAGCGTGTCTACGAAGATCTGCAGCGGATCGATACCGTAGTCGTGATAAGCGCGATACATACCTTCCAAACTGAGACGGCCGAAAATGCGGGTATAATCCACCTCGTAGCCATGGTCGACTTTCAGCGGGAATTTACTGCCTACCCAAGTGGTGACGTCTGTGGGGAACATACAGTTCTTGCCGTAAAAGCAGCAGCAAACGTCGGTGACGCGGCTGCCCGGCACGTTACCCCATGCACCGAAGAAATCTTCGCAGGATTTAACGGCAGCTTCCTTGGAGGACGGATTGATGATAAACATCCAGTCCTCGTCGCGGTCCAGCATAATCACGTTTTTGAAAAAAGAATGATTGTCCATGGTGATATCCTCACTTTTTATGATAATCGATGAATTTCAATGACGAAAAAGACGATTATTTTAACGGCATCCATACCTCAGTCAACGAGGTATCATTCCACGTTTTTCCGGCAGAAGCAAAATCAGTCATCGTCAATTTGGATTTGCCGCAGATGATTTTCCCGGCCCATTGGCAGGGGAACGGCACAACAGCGGGGGCTGCATCCGCTGTGCCGGCATAGGATATCGGCGTCCCGACGTCCGTACTGATACGGGCATCGCGCGCCAGAACCAAAGGTCCGCGCATAAAGGCAACGTGCCGCTCTGCAGCAGGATCGTCCGGATTGACCTCGGCTTTGTGCACGGCAATCGGCATTTCCATGCACAAAGCAACCGTGTCGCCTTTATGAAGCGTCAACTTCAAATAGCCGTTGTCCGGCTGAATATCAGCAGCGTTTCCGCCGATGAAGAGCGTATAGCGGTGGCAGAAGGACGGCAGACGAAGCCACAGGGGCAGGGCGGTGCCGCCGTCTTCTTCAACCGTGACGGCAACGGTGCCGTCGGCGGGATAGGCGGTAACGCAGGAAAGGGCAACGTTTCTGCCGGCAATTTGCGCCTTGACAGAACAGGGCTGATAGGTTTGCAATACAACGGCGTCTTCCGTCTGCATCACGGAGAATTGTTCGGCAAGCGCAGTGCCGGCAGACGCGATGGCGGCGCAGCAACCGTAATACGTGCCGTCTGCAAAGATCATGCGGCCGCCGGTGACGCGGCCTCTTGCACCGACAAGCAACGGCTGATAACTGTCGAAGGGCAATCCTGTGACGTTATCCGAGTTGAGAGCAGCTGCCATGGCGTTGTAGGCGGAAATTTCCATACAGTCTGCCCAGGCGGCGTCACCATCCAAACACAGCATCTGCATGCACAGCTTCATCCACGTGACGGTGACACAGGTTTCCTGCATAATGCCCTCATAATACGTTGCCTGACGGACGCGGCTGTGGTCGAACAGTTCGTGGGTACATCCGCAGCAGCCGATAATCGTGACGTCGCTTTCCCGTACCAAACGGGCGAAGTTGCGTACGGCAGTAAAGGCTTTGTTGTCACCCGTCGTACGTGCATATTCCAACAGTCCCTCAAAGCAGGACATCATTTCGTACGCTTTGGTCACGGCGTATTGATAGGGATAGAGTTTCCCCTCGTAGGCAAGCGCAATTAAGTCCTCGCCGTCGGTAAACCCGCGATTGACGATATATTCGGCAAAATCCAAATATCTTTGGAAGCCGGTCAGGTTATACAGTAACATAAACGGTTCCAAAATGGAGGAGGAATTTAACCCGTTCCAATGGCAGGTTGCCTTGTTGATTTCGGTTTTGCCTTCATCTGCAGGACCGACGGTGCGGATGATGACGTCGGCATGGCGGCATACGGCATCGCGAATTTTGTCTGCCAGGGTTTCATCCCGGCATATCTGCAGGTAGAACAGCATGCCCAGCATGACGTATTTACGGCTCCATAAGTCCCAACCTGTCAGGTCGCGACCTGCTTCATACGTACTGAAGCGTCCGTCCGTCCCCTGAACGGCCAACAGGCTTTTAACGGCGTCCGTTAAGGTGGAAAACAGCGTTTCGTCCTCGGTGACCTGATACGTCATGACGCCGCCGCGCATCATTTTACCCCAATATTCACCGCGCCAACCTTTATCGGCAGAATCGGGATGGCTGACGTAGGGTTCAATAAAATGCATCCACATCGGGTTGTCCAAAAGCTGTGCCCGAATGGGATATACTGCCATTTGATGCAGGTAGCCCCTCCCGTGAACGGAACCCATCGGCAGGGCTGCCATTTTATCCGTTTTTTCACGCGTACGGTATGCAGAAAAATATTGATATTGTTTCATTATGCCCCCTATTATTTCGTAAAAACGCGTCGGTCTCGGTGACAGTGTGGACCCGAAAACGATTTACGTTGATGGCCGGTCGATGGTGGCCGGTGCGCGTATGTCTTCATTATATAAGATATGCTCGTCCTTTTCAAGAGTAATGTTTACAAACGCAGTCGAAAGTGGTAAAATAAGTGAGTTGAAAGGGAGTGATCGTCGTGCGTTTGGATAAATATATCAGTGAGTGCGGCGTTTGTTCCCGCACGGAGGCCGCCCGTGCAGTCCGCACCGGTGCGCTGCTTGTCAACGGACTGCCTGTGCGTTCCGCGTCGTGTGATATTGTTCCCGAACGCGATATGGTGACGTATAACGGTGTCCCCGTCAAAGACCGCCGCAACTGCTTTTGGATGCTGCATAAACCGCAGGGGGTTGTCAGTGCAACGGAAGACGGAAAAGATCCGACGGTTTTGGATTTGCTGCCGCCCGAGCTGCGCCGCATCGGCCTTTTCCCGTGCGGACGGTTGGATAAAAACACAACCGGTTTGGTTTTGTTGACCAATGACGGTCAATTGGCGCATCAGCTGCTGGCCCCCAAAAATCACGTTGAAAAAAAGTATTTGTTCACCGTGAAGTTCCCGTACAGTGACGAGGACGCCTCGGCCATCGAGGCCGGGCTGGATATCGGCGGATACGTCACGGCACCCTGCCGTATGGAGCGGTTTGACGAAACGAGCGGCGCTATTTGGCTGACCGAAGGGAAGTATCACGAAATCAAGCTGCTGATGGAAGCCCGTCACAATCAAATTCGCTCGCTGCAGCGCGTTTCATTCGGGCCGATTGTATTGCCGCCCGACTTGGAACAGGGGGCGTTTCGCGAATTAACGGCGGACGAGATGGCCGCATTGCGTGCGGCCGTATCCCATAAAACGTAAGAAAAAATAGTAGATAAAGGAGTCCCTATCCCCATGAATATTATTGAAACGTTGGCAAACGAACTGAAACTCGCGGTGGACCAAGTTGAAAAGACTGTCGCCCTGATTGACGAAGGAAACACCATTCCTTTCATTGCCCGTTACCGTAAAGAGGTAACCGGCAGCCTGGACGATACCGTCCTGCGTACCTTGGATGACCGTTTGAATCAGTTGCGCAATTTGGAGAAGCGCCGTGAAGAGGTGAAGAATCTGATCGATGCGCAGGGACAGTTGACCGAGGAATTGATTGCCGCCATTGATAAGGCGAAGACCGTTACCGAAATTGACGATATCTACCGTCCCTATCGCCCGCACCGCAAAACGCGCGCGTCAGTGGCCAAGGAAAAGGGATTGGAGCCGCTGGCACAACTGCTCATGGCCCAGGAACTGTCCTACGAGCCGGATTTGGCGACACAGGCCGCAACGTATATCAATGAAGAAAAAGGCGTGGCAAGCGCAGAGGAAGCGCTGCAGGGTGCCTGCGATATCATTGCCGAGTCGGTTTCCGATAATGCCGAGTTCCGTAAGAAGCTGCGTGCCCTGACGTTTGAACACGGCACGTTGTCTGTGCGGAAGACGAAGGAAGAGGATTCCGTATACGCCCAATATTACGAATATGATGAAGCGCTGGTGAAGGTGCTGCCGCACAGAGTGCTGGCCATCAATCGCGGTGAAAAAGAAGATTTTTTGAAGGTTTCCATCGAAATATCACGCGATATTCCGTTGAATTACCTTTTCCACTTTACGGTAACGCAACCCAACAGCCCGGCAAACAGTTACGTTGAGGCCGCCGTAATCGACGGCTATGACCGCTTAATTGCACCGTCTATTGAACGTGAAATCCGCAGTGATATGACCGATAATGCCGGTGAAGGCGCCATCAAGTTGTTTGCCGATAACCTTTCGCACCTGCTGATGGTATCGCCGATTAAGGGCAAGACGGTACTCGGTTTTGACCCCGGGTACGGTCATGGTTGTAAGTTGGCCGTCGTGGATAAGACCGGTAAGGTTGTGGACACGGGCGTAATTTTCCCGCACAAACCGCAGGAGCAAACCGAAAAGTCCAAACAGGTGATGCGTCGGTTGATTACCGCGCACAACGTGGACGTGATTGCCATCGGTAACGGTACCGCTTCCAAGGAAAGTGAAATTTTTGTGGCAGGCCTTTTGCACGAAATGAACAGCACCTGTAAATATATTATGGTCAGTGAAGCCGGTGCGTCGGTTTACTCCGCTTCCGAGCTGGCAGCAGCCGAATTCCCGGAATTTGACGTTATGCAGCGCAGTGCCGTTTCCATCGCACGCCGCCTGCAGGATCCCTTGGCAGAATTGGTAAAGATTGACCCCAAGGCCATCGGTGTAGGGCAGTATCAGCACGATATGAAGCAGGCACGTTTGGATACGGCGCTGACCGGTGTCGTTGAGGACTGCGTAAACGCCGTCGGCGTTGACCTCAATACGGCCTCCCATTCGCTCCTGTCCTATATTTCCGGTGTGAATGCATCCATTGCCAAAAACATCGTTAAATATCGTGAAGAAAACGGTGAGTTCACCTCCCGTGCACAGATTTTGAAGGTGCCGAAGCTCGGCGCCAAGGCATATGAACAGTGTGCCGGCTTCCTTCGTGTGCCCGGTGCCAAGGAAATCCTGGATAATACCGGCGTGCATCCGGAATCCTATGCGATTGCCCGCGCATTGCTCGATAAATTCGGCTTTACCGAGGATGACGTCAGAACGGGTCATCTGTCCGGACTTTCCGCCGAGGTCCGTAAATACGGTCTTGAAAAGCTGGCAGCCGATTTGAACGTCGGTGTTCCCACCCTGGAAGACATCATTCGTGAATTGGAAAAGCCCGGCCGCGATATCCGTGATTCCTTCCCGCAGCCCATTTTGCGCGACGATATTATGGGTATGGAAGATTTGAAACCGGATATGATTTTGACCGGTACCGTGCGGAACGTGATTGATTTCGGCGCATTTGTCGATATCGGTGTGCATCAGGACGGTTTGGTTCATATTTCTCAACTGTCGGATAAGTTCATCAAACATCCGTCCGACGTGGTTTCCGTCGGCGATATTGTGCGTGTGCGTGTATTGTCCGTCGACGTGCCCAAGAAGAGAATTGCACTCTCTATGAAGATGCTGCCTGACGAAAAACAATAATTTGTAAATTTAATTTACATTGTTTTGGCACCAGCCAATCGGAAAGTCAACGGTTTTGTGCATGTTGCACAATTTCTGCAAGGCATTTTTGGATGAAATGCGTATTTCTTTTTGAAGTAGAATTTGGTAAAATATTCGTGTTAAAGTATGGGCAGTAGTATGCCCAAACGGCATTGATTTTATTTAGGAGGACGTTATATGGCAAGCCTTTCTCTTCGTCATATCTACAAAAAATATCCCGGCGGCGTAACGGCCGTATCTGATTTTAACCTTGAAATCAAGGACAAGGAATTCCTGGTCCTGGTCGGTCCTTCCGGTTGCGGTAAATCCACGACGCTTCGTATGATTGCCGGTTTGGAAGAGATTTCCGAAGGTGAGTTGTTCATCGGTGACCGTCTGGTTAACGACGTTGCTCCTAAGGATAGAAAAATCGCGATGGTGTTCCAGAACTACGCTTTGTATCCTCATATGACCGTGTTTGAAAACATGGCATTCGGTCTGAAGCTGAGCAAGACACCGAAGGAAGAAATTAAGCGCCGCGTTGAAGAGGCAGCTAAGAGCTTGGGTATCTACCACCTGTTGGACAGAAAGCCGAAGGCTATGTCCGGTGGTCAGAAGCAGCGTGTTGCATTGGGCCGTGCTATCGTACGTAACCCCGACGTATTCCTGCTCGACGAGCCGTTGTCCAACTTGGACGCAAAGCTGCGCGCCAGCACACGTACCGAGCTGACCAAGCTGCATGATCGTGTTCAGACGACGTTTGTATACGTAACCCATGACCAGGTCGAGGCTATGACCATGGCAACCCGTATCGTCGTTATGAAAGACGGTTTCATTCAGCAGGTTGATACGCCCCAGAATCTGTACGATCTGCCTTGCAACGTATTCGTTGCCGGCTTTATCGGCACACCTCAGATGAACTTCATCAACGGTGTTCTCGAGAAGAAGGAAAATGAAGTTTACTTCAAGTTTGACGGTGTATCCGTGAAACTGCCCGCCGAAAAGGCAAATGCGCCCGAACTGCAGGCCTATATGGGCAAGGAAGTGATTGCCGGTTTGCGTCCCGAGTGTATCTTTGACTCTCCCGCCGCCGTTGCTCAGTATGCTGACAGCGCATTCGACGTTAAGGTTGAAGTTACCGAGTTGATGGGTGCTGAAATCTACCTGTACATGAAGGTCGGTGAAACCAACCTGACTGCACGTGTTTCCAACCACTCCACCTCTCGTGCCGGTGAAACCATTAAGGTTGCCTTTGAAGTTGCCCGTATGCACTTCTTTGACAAGGAAACCGAGCGCGTTATCATTCATTAATCGCTTACGAATCAATAGAACAGGCGTCCCGCACGGGACGCCTGTTTTTTCTGTTGCACCGCAACTTGCGCTTGCTTTTTGGGGTTAAAAACAGTATAATATAGTTGTCAAAATAAGGAAGAAACGCAACCGATTTCGGAAATCGTACCGGCAGTCTTTTTCACGTTGTTGTTATCGGTTGCATTTCATATTTTACATTAAAAAACGGTTTAGCCGCCAAAGGGCGGTATGGGAGGCAGTATGAAATATATCGTTACGGAAAATTATGAGCAATTAAGCGCCTTGGCAGCCGATATCATTGCGGCGCAGGTCATTATGAAACCGAATTGCGTACTGGGTTTGGCAACCGGTTCTTCGCCTGTGGGCACGTATCGGGAACTTGTTAAAAAGTATGAGGCAGGCAGACTTGACTTCAGTGCCGTTCGTTCCGTCAATTTGGACGAGTACGTGGGGCTCAAGGGTGATCATCCCCAAAGTTACCGCTTCTTTATGCAGGACAATTTGTTCAACCACGTGAATATTAAACCCGAAAATACCTTCGTGCCTTGCGGCATTGCCGCCAATCTTGGCGCCGAATGTGCCGCGTATGACGCGCGTGTCGAGGCCTTCGGCGGTATCGACCTGCAGCTGCTCGGTATCGGTGTGGATGGTCATGTCGGGTTTAACGAACCGGATGAAGTTTTTGCAAAGGGGACGCACGTCGTTGATTTGCTGGAATCCACCATTCAGGCCAACGCCCGCTTCTTTGCAAGCGAAAATGACGTGCCCCGTCAGGCACTTTCCATGGGCATTGCCACGATTATGAAGGCGAAAAAGATTCTGCTCGTTGCCAACGGCGAACAAAAGCGCGAAGTAATCGAACAGGCCGTGAACGGTCCGATTACGCCCAAACTTCCCGCGTCCGTTCTGCAGCTGCATCCCGACGTAACGATTATTTTCAGCAAGAAATAAAAGAGGTACAGTATTTGATTCGTGTACTGATATGGAATGAATTCTGGCACGAGCGTAGCGAGGAACACATCAAAAAGATATATCCGGACGGTATTCACAAGGTCATTGCAGATTTTCTGGGTAAAGACGAAGAGTTGAACGTGCGTACCGCAACGCTGGAAGATGACCATTGCGGTATCACGCCGGAGATTTTGGCACAAACCGACGTATTAATTTGGTGGGGGCATTGCCGTCACGATTACGTGCCGGATGACGTGGCCATGGCCGTGCGCAATGCAGTCCTGGGCGGTATGGGATTTATCGGTTTACACTCGGCACATTTTTCCAAACCGTTCCGTCTTTTGATGGGAACGGCCTGCACGCTCTCCTGGCGTTTGTCGCATGATTCCGAGCTGATTTGGGTGGTGGAACCGACCCACCCGATAGCTGCGGGCATTGACCGCTATATTGCCTTGCCGGAGGAGGAAACCTACGGGGAACCTTTCCGTATTCCCACACCGGACAAACTCATTTTCTTAAGCAGTTTTTCCGGCGGAGAAGTCTTCCGCTCCGGTTGTTTATATGAGCGCGGTGCCGGCAAGATTTTTTACTTCCAACCGGGACACGAATCCAATCCGACGTACTATAATGAGCAAATTCAAAGAGTGATTCGCAACGCCGTGCATTTTGTGGCACCCCAACAGCGTGTTTCCATCGGCGGTGTTCACGTGCGCAAAGTGACGGATCCGGAACCATACGTAATAGAATAATAACAAAAAAACGGATTATCAAGGCTATTTGCCAAGATAATCCGTTTTTTATGTTTTCTGCGATGCGAATGAAGCGATGGACCGCAGACGCAGAAAGGGGCCTGCGGTATTACGTTAAACGCTGACGGGAATGAGTTTTTTTACAGGGATGGCGTATAGAAACGTTTTTGTCGGGCGCTGCCCATAGATTTGTTCTATGGCATCGGCGTACAGCTGCAGCTGCATTTTGTGCCGCTCGGTGATGCGGGCAACGTAGACATCTTCCGCCTCGTTTTGTTCTGCCAAAATGCGGTCTGTTTTGTAGTCAACCAGCGTCAGCGTGCCGTCTTTCATGGTCAAAAGAAGGTCAATGGAACCCTGCAGGAAAATGGTATGCTCCCCATATTGTTCTTGCAACGCCTTGTCCTGCGTAAAGTCGGCCAGCGGCAGATTGCGGTGGAATTTGACCTCACGTTTAACGTCGGCGGCAGACAGTACCAACGGCATCAATTCGCCGTTTTCCACGGCACCGATGGTGTCTTTGTCCTGCAGTATCATATCCGCGTCTGTGTCGGCCAAATAGCCTTGCTCAACCAAGCGGTCAATTTCCGAAAGCATTCCGTCATTTGCAATCGCGTGCCAGTCGCAGAACTGTAGGAAGGCATGCAAGGCTGTCCCTTTTTCAGCGGCAGATGCTTTTTTCGGTACGTCGTTCAGTTCCGTCAAACCGTTGAGCGCCATCTCCGTATCGTGCAGCCAGTGCAGGGAAAGGTCGTTCCACTCGTTTGTCTCGGCACAGACAGCTTGCACGTTATCCCGTTGTAAAAGCGTATCAACGAAGTCGGGTGCAGCGGCGGAAGCCGCCAATTTGGTGGGCATTTTTTGCATTTCTTCGTCCGGATAGACGAAAGAGGTCCAGGCATCGTTCGCGGCGGCGTAGTGCTGCGTCCAAAAGTCTTTCGCAGGCGGCGCCTGCTGTTCCGTATCGGACGCTGCCGGTTGGTTGACTGCGGCACAGGCCCCCGGTACTTCGGCTGCGTTTTCCGTTTCGATTGCGGCTTCTGCTTTCGGTTCCGAGAAAATGAACGTACCGTCGTCTTCACGTCCCGCCATGGCGGCAAGAATCCATTCTATCGTTTTGTTTGCCGTCATTAACAGGGTGGCGTTGCCGTCGGCAGCAACCTGTGCGGCTGCTTTGCAGTCGTCGGGTGAGGATACGGAACCCGTTAGATACAGCTTTTCTCTCGCACGCGTCATGGCGACGTATAACAGGCGCATTTCTTCCTGTTTCTCTGCGGTTTTCTTTTCTGCCAACGTCATTTGATAGGCCAGCGTTTTTTCGTGCGAAACGGCGGCCGTTTCAACGTCGCGACGGAACAGTTTAATGCCGACGCTTGTATCCTTGCCGCTGTGCCATACGAAAGAACTCATCGCACTTAAATTGGAAAAGGTATGGCCGCAGTTGATGACGAAGCAAACGGGGAACTCCAGGCCTTTTGATTTGTGCTCGGTCAAAAGGTTGACAGCGGCTGCGTCCGTTTTCCATTGTACCAACGTGTTGTTCTCCACTTCGCGTGCCAAGTGTGTAACAAACCAATGAAATCCGCGCACGTTGGTTTTGACGCGGCTGCGTGCGTCATTGTAGATGACCGTCGCACTGTCGGCGGCGGTATAGGGCTGCAATCGGTCGTCGCGCCACAGCCGTCGGATAAAGACGTCGGTGCTGACGTTGATGACGGCATGCTGCTGCGTACGAAGCCAAGTGAGGAAAGTACGGCATTTTTCCTGCGTCTCATCGGCAATTTCTGCATTTTTATCGGTTGCCAAACACAGTGCGCGGAAAAGAGAAAACTTCTTGTCTGCCCCCCGACGAAGAGCGACCAAGTCAATCGGGTCGAAGGAAAAGACAATGGATAACACTTCCTCAAGCGCCGTATCGTTTTCTGGATTATCAATTACCTGCAGAACGGAAAGTAAAAGGCGGGTTTCTCCCTCTGCCTTGGCATCAAGGCCGTTTCTGTCAAACAATACCGCGATGCCGCGTCGTTTTAATTCGTCTTCCATTGCGGCAAGAGGTGCTGCGGTTCGTGCCAGAACAGCAATATCCTGCGGCAAAATGCGGGAACCGTCGTCTTTTTTGCCGGTTTGCAGCAAGCGTTGAATTTCATTGGCAATCCACGTGGTTTCTGCATCGCTGCACGTCTCGTCAACCGATTCGTCTGCGGCATCCTCGTCGGTGTTTTTCTTCGGCTTGGCGAATAAAACAACGGAAACGGGCTGCGGGGTGATTCCCGCTTGTTTTTTGCCGCATACCAGTCGATCCTGGGCCTGATAATTGACCGTCTCACCGCAAACCGGGAAAATGAGATCACAGACCATATTGGAAAAATCAATAATCGGTTTATTACAGCGGAAGTTTTCCGACATGAAGATGCTGCCGCCGACGTCGGTCGGTGCGCTGCCCGCTTCGTTCAGTACGCTCATTTTTTGCCGATAACCGGCAAAAATATCGGGACGGGAACCGCGGAATGCATAGATGCACTGTTTGATATCACCGACCATAAAACGGTGATTTCCGCCGATGGCGGCAAAAACGGCGTCCTGCGCAGCGTCCACGTCTTGGTACTCGTCAATGTAGACTTCATCATAATTGCCGGAAATTTCCCCGGCAAAATCAGTCGGCGTCCCGTCCGGGTTCAGCAGCAGTTTCATCATATAATACCGCATATCGTTGAACTCGCAAATGCCGTTTTGTTCCTTGGCAGTTCGGTAGGCAGTATCAAATGCGTCTATCCAGGCAGCGAAGACGGATAACGCCGCTGCCTGCTTTGCCGATTGCTCTTGAATTTCTTTTTCCGTGAAACACAATACATCGGTAAAACTGTCATAGACGGATTTGAGTTTTTTGCGTCCGGCACGCAGTGTTTCAACGGTTTTTGTCTTTTGGTCCGCCTTTTTTGGGGCGAACGTGGGGAATTCATGGTCTTTCCATTGGGCGACAAACGCATCGTACGACACCTTGGGCAAGGCGTTTAACAGTCCCGTATAGAAAGCATGATCGTCGTCATAGCATAAATAATCCGGCTTTTTGGCAGTATCAGTTTCGGCGGAAACGACAGAGGCCCGGCGCAGATACGCAACGGCGTCCGTTAAAAAAGCCGTGAGCTGCCGTGCGAGCAGTTGCCCCGCTGCCGTATCAAAAATCGGCGTTTGGTCATCTGCTTCTTTTTGTAAGGAGGCGGCAGCCGCTTTTAGTTTACCCGCATAGCCGACGTCTCGGGTGAGGTCGTCATATATCTTCAACAGTACGTCACTGCAGGCGCCGACGTTCTTTTTGGAACAGACGTGGTTCAGCAAATCGGCAAACGCGTTACCGTTGTCCTTTTTCATATCCGCAAAAAACTGTTCGGACAGTTCGTGCGCGATTTCCCGGCGCAGCGGCGCAACGTCGGACTCGTCGGCGAGCGTCAGCTGCGGCGGAATGCCGAGTTCGGCAAAATGTGTTCGAACCGGTTCCGTATAAAAGGAATCAATCGTACAGATTTTGGCGCTTCCCAGGTTCAACAGCTGTTTGGACAAATGTTTATTGCCGGGGTGTTCGGCAATCGCTGCGGTCAGCGCGTCACCGATGCGGCTTTTCAGCTCGGCAGCGGCGGCTTTTGTAAACGTGACCACCAGCATACGCGACAGGTCCGCCCCCGGGTGTTCACCGTCACCGATGAGTTTGGAAATGATGCGTTTTGTAAGCGTTGCCGTTTTACCCGAACCCGCCGCAGCGGAAATCAATAGGGTACACCCCTGTGTTTCTATGGCAAGTTGTTGGGATGGTGTTGGTTTCATAATAATCTCCTGGAACTTAGGGTTTCGTTTTTACGGATTTTATGCAGTTCCCGGCAATGGGGCAGTGGAGACAGGCGTCAGCACTCGGTGTTTTGGGGAACTCACCGCGATAAATTCTGTCCGCAATATCAAAAAACGTATCTTTCGTATCTTGCAGCAGTGAATGAAAAGCATCCCGGGACATTTTTGCGGATTTGCCGAGGGGAGCGGTTTTCCCGGACCATGATTCCGGAACAACGGGGGACTCTTGGAAAAAGCCGGACTTCTTTGCGGTCAGGCGTCCCTCTTTATTATCGCTGACGGTCAAATAATAGGCGGCTGTCGGCTGCGCGTTGCGATAACGGCTGTCAAGGATACCGTTCAGATACAGGGGCAGCTGTAACAGTAACCCCTTGCTGATTTTATCGGCACGGAACTTTTTGTCGCCCGTTTTGTAGTCAACCACAGCGGCATACGTGATACCGTCCCCCTCGGCCGTATCAATGCGGTCAATCTTGCCGCGGTATACGATGCGGTATTTGTCGCCGACAGGGAAAACCAGCGGAATGCCGTTTTGTTCCTCGCCGACTTCCATTTCGAAAGCAGCAGGGCAAAAAGAGGATTCTGCCAAGTCACGGCAGATACCGGCCGCCATCGTGTGTGCAACGTCTTTCATTCGTTGTATGGTGTGCTCCAGGTTTTTCGTCATAAACGGCAGGGGAATGTGCAGGTCATTGATATATACGTCGGCAATTTCGTCAACCTTGCGGGTGAGCGTTTCCGTATCCGGAAGTTCTTTTTTTCCGGTTTGCGGATTCACAAACGTTGGCACCAGTTTTTCCAGGATGTAATGGATAAAGGTGCCCATATCGGCGGGACCGAAATCACCCGTCACCTTTTCCTGCAGTTCCAAAACGTACGCAGCGTAATAACTGTAGGGGCATTGCGCATAGCGGTCTAATTTGCTTTGGGATAAATAGAGCGTATTTTCCGGCAGGGGGATGGCGGCGGTCACACCGCACTCACCATCCGCTTTGCCGGCAGGCGCATTACCAAGGACTATGGAAGCCGGGGAGAAGCGCGTAACGGTAAGCCCCGGGAAAAGTGACAATAGGGAGGGAACGGCAATGGAGGGGAAGCATTTTTCCATATCGGCGTTATAGCTGTGATACGACAGCCATAATTTTTCCGTGGGACGCGTGACGGCGCGGTATAGGTAAAAGAACTCGTCGGCGGCGTTCATTCTACCGCTTTGGCAATAGTCCGGGTTAAAATCAACGTGTTCCAGATCTTTTTTATCCTGCTCGGTGAAAGTGCCGCCGGCGGTACTGTTTTTCGGGAATTCACCCTCGTTCAGTCCCAGTACCAGGGTGGCTTTCACTTTTTCTGTCCGCAGGACGTCGGCGGCGCCGATCATTACGCAATCGCTTGTTTGCGGTACGGAGCCGATGGTACTGCCGGAAAAGATGACGGTTAAAAGCGTGCAAAATTCTGTCAGCGTCGGCTTTTCGGTACCGCGCAATTGTGCGGCCGTATCGTTCAGGACGGACAGAATGGCATCGCCTGTCCGCAACGTATCAAAAGCGTCGCGCGGGTGTCCTTCGTCCCATTCTTTGGCAGCGGAGGTTTGCAGTGCTTTGCCAAGAGAAACGGTACGCAGGTAGCGGCCCAGGGCACGGCACATTGCTGCACCGTCCGTTGCACGGTGCAGTTCAAGCTGTAACGTTAACAGCGGCGGCATCAGGATGTCGCGCACTTTATTGGCGGCATCCAAAGTCAGCCGGGCACGCGGTGACGTTTGGGGAACGAATCCGTCCGGATTCATTGTCCAGTTGCCTGTAACGAATAATCCACCGTGGATTTTCCAGGTTTCAACGTATTCGGCAAACAGGGAGATTTCCTCCGCCGTTGCCGGGAAAAGGCCCGTTTTGGCTAAGGCAATCATGTCGTCCGTACTCCATTTTGAATCAATGGCACGTAATACCGACAACAGCATTTGCACCGGCATTTTTACGGAAAGCGGCAGGGAATCAGACAAAAAGTAAGGAATATTATTTTTTTCAAACGCGGCATCAATAATGCCGTTCCAACTGCCGGTATCGCGTACAATAACGGCAATATCCCGATAGCGCATACCGGACAGCACTAATTCCCGAACGTGCAGGGCGGCAGTTTCCGCTTCTGCAAAGGGATTGGGGCATTCCGTGATGCGCAGCGTATCGTCGTCGGCCGCGTAAGGGCACGGCGTGCCGTGCGACCACAAATTGCTTTCAATGGCGCGCAAATAGGGGTTGTTGATAACGGGGGCAGAAAGCGTTATGATGTCGGCTTTTTGGGAAAGATCGGTCGCCGTTTGCAGCAGTTTCATCTCGGTTCGGACCGCGTCCGCAAAAATCACGTTATCGCGGTCGTCGGGGTCCAAACACAGGGCCACGGTGACGCTTTCGGCACGCGCGGCAATTTCACGCAACATGGATAATTCTGCCGCCGTAAAATAGGCGAAAGAATCAAAATAAAAATGATAGGCGGACAACAGTTTTTTATCTGACGTACGCAACAGTTCCGTCGCACGGCGCAGCTCGTCGTGATTGTTCCCCTTATTGTACGCATCAAGCAAACCGGAATACGCTGCGTAGATGAAACTCAAATCGCTTAATTTGCGTGAAAGCGGCGGTTTCTCCGTCAGTCTGTCCGCTGCATCTTTTAAGGATTCCGGGGTGACGCCGAAACGTGAAAAATCTTCCATGGCGTTCAGCAGCGGCTGAATCAAGCCTGCGTTTTTACGCATTTTTCCGTATACAGTCAGCGAATCGGATAGGGACGCCAACGTTTTCCACATGATGGAAACTTGTGCGGTGTAGGACATGGGTACAGTCGATAATTTTCCGCAACGCTCAAAAATCCAAGTGGCAAACTTGGAGAAACTCATCACGGAGAACGTTTGCTGTGCCGACATCGGCAATACCTGCGCCAATTTTTCCTCCGTGATAAAGACCGATTGCTCCGGTACGATAAAAACAGAGGGAACGGCGTTTTCCGCGTCCTGTTTGATTCTATGTAGCAGTTCCGGTGTTTTTCCGCTGCCGGAACGACCGCTCACGATTGTCAGCATGTAGATGGTCCTTTCTGTTCGTCTTGGGTTTCGGCTCTTTTTAGGTTGCGCAGGATAACGTCCCGTCCGCGCCACGACCATGCCCGTTCTTTCAGTTCCGCGTCCGTGGCGTTTTGAACGTATGCACAGGTCAGCCGCGATATCGTATTGTTGTAAAAAAAGGGAATTTTTGTATAGATTGTGCCGGCTTCTTTGGCTTTTTCGGTATAGGGACATACGTCCTGGCATACGTCGCAGCCCCACAAAATCCCGGTGCACAGGATGGCATCCCATTCGGCGGAGGTCGGCTCTGTTTTTTGCTGTGTGACGGCGGAAAGACAGGTTCCTCCCGTCCGTGCCGGGCAGGCCCGTTTGCAGGCACCGCAATTTTCACAATGGGGGGCACAGGCCGGTATTGTGCCGACGTCGTTCGACTCGACGTCGATGACGATACTGCCGATGAAGACGAAGGAGGAATATTTTTCGGTCAGCAGCAGTCCGTTGGTACCGACAACGCCGAGCCCGGCTTTGGCCGCCGCATCAACCTCGGCAAAGGGCGAATGATCGGCAAAAGCAGCGAAGGTGCGTTCCGGATAGCTTTCACGTAAAAGGGGCAGAATCCTGTCTGCCGTTTGCTGCCAAAACAAATGGTAGTCACGGCTCACGGCATAGGCGGATACGTTTTTATTCTTGTCGTCGCATGCCGGGGTGCGGTAGGGAATGAGCGCGAATACGACGGTTCCGCGGTTTTGGGTCAGCCCGTTCTTTTCCAGCAAATAGGGTTTGATGATGCGGCAGGCCGCCATAGGTATTGCGGCAGAGTCCGGCAGGCCTTCTTTTGCCAGCAGTTCCCGAACGGCTGTGATGCAGTCCATATTCACCCCTCCTTTTAATAATACTCTTTGTTTACTGTTATTATATCATTTGGCGGCAAAATACTCAATCGTGTCGGTAAATCGTCAACGTTTTTTTTACGAATCTTCAAACGATTTTCACATTGCCGCGCGATAATAATACTGCCGGGAATGTACTCCTTTTTTCTTTTTTAGGGTGAACTTGTCTTTTTCGTGTACTTCCAAAACCTTGCATTCCCGGTTTTTGTGTGATAAAATGAATATATAATTATAGATTAACTGCAATGGGGAGGAATTGACGATGTACCGCATTTTGGTGGTGGATGACGAGGCGCGCATCCGGTCTTTAATTCGTAAATATGCAGAATTTGAAGGGCATGAGGTTACCGAGGCCGGCGACGGGATGGAAGCGGTCCTTCTGTGCCGTAAACAAACGTTCGATATCATTATTATGGATATCATGATGCCGGAATTGGACGGCTTTTCCGCCTGCCGTGAAATTCGGAAAGTGACCGACACACCGATTATCGTTTTGTCGGCGCGCGGGGAAGAATACGATAAAATCAATGCTTTTGAAGTGGGAATCGACGATTACGTGGTGAAACCTTTTTCGGCAAAAGAATTGATGCTTCGTGTGAATGCCGTTATGAAACGCGTCGGCGGCAGCACAATTCCCGGGTCAACCAAGCCCAATGAAGTGTTTGAAATGGACGGCGGTGCGTTTCGTGCGGATTTGACGGCCCGTATCGTGAATATTGACGGGCAGCGCGTGGAAATGTCACCCAAGGAATACGATTTGCTGTTCTATATGATTACCAATCGGAACATTGCGCTTTCGCGCGAAAAGCTCCTGTCGGAAGTTTGGGGGTATAATTTTTTCGGGGATGCCAGAACGTTGGACACTCATATCAAATTACTGCGGAAAAGCTTAGGCCGATACAGCGATTGTATCGCCACTTTGCGCGGATTGGGATACCGTTTTGAGGCCAAACGGCAGGAGACGGAAAATGATAAAAAGTAAACAGCGAAAAACTTCGAAAAAGGCCGGTATTCAATTTAAATTATACGTCATGCTGGCCGTATTTACTTTTGTTATTATTTCGGTTGTGTGGATATTTCAAGTGTTTTTATTGTCCGCGTTTTATGAAAACAGCAAGAAGAGAGAAATCTTGTTAACTGCCGACGTTTTAACGCATTCTATCGGCGACACCGATTTCAGCGACGTCGTCAATCAGTATGCCGAACAGTATCAGATTTGCGTCAGCGTTTATCAGATTATGAAAATGAACGGTTTCGGGAACATTGCCGTACCGGTTGCATCGGCTGACGTGTTTAACGGGTGTCTCATTCACAATTTGGACGGGGGAGCCAAACTGACCGAATTGTACCGCGGCGCAGCTGCGGAGGGCGGGGCACTGATGAAAAACGTATCTGCAGACGATTTCTTTAATTTGGAATGGATGACGTCGCGCAACGGCTTTTCTTTCCCAAGGCTTTCCGCAGATGACGCCGTGCATAAGCTTTGTGTCAATTTGGTGAGCAGCGGCGGCAATGAGTACGTCATTCTGCTGGATTCCGAACTGACGCCCCTGACGGCTATCATTCATACGCGTAATGCGCAGTTCGGTTGGATTACGGCTATTACGTTGGTTTTGGCTTTCGTGATGGCGCTTGTGATGTCGCGCAGCATTTCCAAGCCGGTAAAAAAGATGAACGAAGCGGCCAAACAATTGGCGCAGGGAAAATATGACGTTCGGTTTGACAGCCAAGGCTGCCGCGAACTGCAGGAGTTGGGGGATACCCTCAACTACGCAGCTTCGGAATTGTCGCGGACCGATGCAATCCAGAAAGAATTGATTGCGAACGTTTCGCACGATTTACGTACGCCCCTGACCATGATTCGCGGATACAGCGAGGTCATGCGTGATATTCCGGGGGAGGCAACGACCGAAAATATACAAATCATTATTGACGAAACAACGCGCCTTTCAGATTTGGTCAACGATTTACTTGACCTATCCAAGTTGGAAGCCGGCACGCGTGAAGCGCATCCGGAACTGCTCAACGTTACGACTGTATTACGTGAGGTCAGTGATCGGTATTCCGCCATGCTGCGGCACGCCGGATATGAAATCGAACTCCAAACGGTACCCGGCGACGATTTGTTTGCCGAGACTGACAGAACGATGCTGTTGCAGATTCTGTACAATCTTGTGAATAATGCCGTCAATTACACGGGTGAAGACAAAAGCGTCAAAATCGTGCAGACGTTGGAAAACGGTGTTATGCGCGTCAGCATTGTTGATACAGGGGAAGGAATCAACCCCGAACAACTGCCGCTGATATGGGACCGTTATTATAAAATTGATCGCGTTCACCGCCGTGCTATGGTCGGTACGGGCCTGGGACTGTCCATCGTCAAACAGCTGCTGGAACTGCAGCACTGTCGGTACGGCGTTGACAGCACTGTCGGCACCGGTTCAACGTTTTGGTTTGAACTGACGGCACTGCCGGCTCCCGAGGTGGATGACTCACAAATTATATAACAAAAAGCAGCATTTTCGGCAATTTATTGCTCCAAATGCTGCTTTTGTTATTTTGTAGATTGGAAATTGAGAAGAACTCAATCCTGCGTATCTTCTGCCTTTACGTCAATTCTGCGAACGGCGCTTTTCAAAATACGAATACGCGTTCTGTCATGGCTGGTTTCAATCAAAACGGTTTCGTCCTTAATGCTGACGACTTTACCGATGATACCGCCGATGGTTGTGATTTCGTCGCCGACCTGCAGTTCGTTCAGCATGTTCTGTGTTTCGCGTTCCTGCTTTTTCTGCGGGCGAATGCCGAAGAAATAGAATACGCCGACCAGAACGACCAACATAGCGATGGTTACCCAAGAGTTGCTGCCGAGTGCACCGGTTGCGGCGGTTTCCTCAAGAACGCGGGAGGAAAAACGAGTCACCAATGAAAGCATAAAATGAAATCTCCTTTGTTGTTACTATAATAATATTATACAAGAAAAGGCCTGTGTTTGCAATAGTCGCCGAAAATTTTTCATTTAGGTGCCATGAGAGGTTCAAAAAACGTTCTTTTGCCGCCGTGCACAACCGGAGGCGCTGCGGCAGTTGCAAAGGACCGAACTTTATGTTATACTTATACTGTATTATTATGTAAGGAGCGACGCAATGAAATCGGACCGTTTTTTGGAGTGCGGCAAAATAGTGAATACACACGGTGTGAAGGGCGGTATGCGCGCCGAGTCGTGGTGTGACAAACCGTCGGTTTTGACGGGGCTGTCGCACCTGTTTACCAAAACGGCAGACGGCTTTGCCGAACACGCCGTGACGCACGCATCTCAACAGAAGGACATGGTGCTTTTGACGTTTGCCGACGTGACCGATATGGACATGGCGGAAAAACTGAAAAACACCGTGTTATATGCGCTGCGGGAAGATATCCCGTTGGTTGCCGGATCCTATTTCCGTGCCGATTTGATCGGCCTTTCGGTGTTTGACAACGAAACGGGCGCTTTGCTCGGTACCGTACAGGATATTGTCAATCGCGGCGCTTCCGATTTGTACGAGGTGAAAACCCCGCGTGACGTACGCTATCTGCCTGCCGTGAAGGAATTTATTGTGCGCGTGGATTTGGAAACGGGTATTTTCATCCATCGCATTCCCGGCTTGTTTGATGATGATTTTGAAAATTTGGATGACAAAGCAGAGGACGTTTGATTATGCGGTTTGACGTTATGACGTTGTTCCCGGACCTTGTCTCGACGGTTCTGGGAGAGAGTATCATCGGCCGTGCCCAAAAGTCCGGCGCAATGGAACTGCACGTTTTCAATATTCGCGATTATGCCGGCAACAAGCATAATCGTGTGGACGATACGCCGTACGGCGGCGGGAAGGGCATGCTGATGATGGCACCGCCCGTTTATGATTGTTATCAGGCCGTTTTGGAAAAACAAAAGGCTTGCGGCTTTGATGGCCGCCGTCACGTGATATATATGTCACCGACAGGAAAGGTTCTCACGCAGCAGCGCGCTGCCGAATTGGCTGCCGAATATGACAACTTAATTTTGTTATGCGGCCATTACGAGGGCATCGATTGCCGTGTGATTGACGAAATTGTGGACGAGGAAATATCCATCGGCGATTACGTCCTGACGGGTGGAGAGATTCCGGCTTGCATTTTGACCGATTGTGTTGCTCGGCTGACACCGGGGGTGCTGGCCGACGACGAATGCTTTGAGGTCGAAAGCCTGTCACCGGAAAACGGGGGACTGCTGGAGTACCCGCAATACACGCGTCCGTACGAATACCACGGTGTAAAAGTGCCCGACGTGCTGATATCCGGACATCATGCCAACGTTGATGCGTGGCGTCATCAGGCGGCGGTGGAGCGGACGGAACAGAAACGTCCCGATTTGCTGAAAAATCATGAAAAGGAGATGACGCCGCATGGGGAAAAACAATAATACCCGTTTTCAGCGCCTTGCAGATGAAAGCGTCATCATATCGGCATTGTCCCGTTTTGCAAAATGGATTTATCGACTGTTGACGACAGGGCTGTTCGGCAGATTATTTTCCGCATATTCCATTGAAAACGATTTATTTGAAAAACGTGTCTTTTCGTCTGTCCTGCATGACGCGGGAAGGGCCGATGCCAACAAACAAAGAAAGCGGATGTTCAGCCGTGCCGTGGAAAGAAGCCGTGTTTTGGGTATCCCCGAGCGTCTTCATGAAGCGATGCAGCAGGCATCGTTCAGTGCCCACGGTATGTTTTGGCTGTTGTTCGGAACCATTTCACTGTTGTGCTATTATTTGCAGTCAAAAATGAGCGGGGCAGCGAACGTATCCAACGCTGTTGTCGGCGGTATCGCGTTTGTTTTTTCCATTCCCATGCTGGCTGTGAACGTGCCGTTCAAAAAGGTGCTGCAGAAAAGTGTCTTCTTCTCTTGGATAGCACGACCGCTCGGCATACGTTTTTCAACAGACGATGAGGAAAGCAATGAAAAATATCACTTGATTGCCGTTATTTTGGCTATGTTTGCCGGTGCGGCAACGTACTGGGTATCGGCATTGCGTTTCCTTGCCATCGTGGTACTGCTCTA
Source organism: Clostridiales bacterium UBA1770 (assembly GCA_002315325.1). Lineage (GTDB taxonomy): Bacteria > Bacillota > Clostridia > Oscillospirales > CAG-272 > UBA1770. The sequence continues at coordinate 5,466 of DCGU01000019.1, read as the reverse complement.
CGTCTCCGTAACGTTGGTGAAGCGTCCCGAATGGGGAGTGTGTCTGTCTGCAGCGCTGCTTCCATGGACGTGGGTATTTCGGTTTGACGTGATCATTGTCCTGATTCCTTCTATTTTGTCATTGTTGGGATTTTTGGGAAAATGGGTTCGCGGGCGCCGCGCTTTTCGATGGGAATTGATGGATGCTGCCGTCGGCGCATTGGCTTTGTTAAGCCTTTTGTACACGATTGTATCGTGTAAAAATGCACAGGCCTTGCAGGCGGGACTTCAAACCGTCCTATCATTGACGTTGTATTTTTTAATTGTCAACCTGTTTCGTGTCCGTGAATGGCTGCTGCGGTTAAAACGTATTTTGCTGTTTTCGGCCGCGTTGACCGGCGTGTATCACTTTATTGCCGCTTTCACCGGGATGGCTGAGGTCGGGATGGTACCGGCTTCCGGCGATTGGGTTTCCGGTGTCGGTACGTGTTTCGTCGTGTTGGTCCTGTTGACGTTGTCCGAATTTATGAATGCATCTTCTGCCGGCGGACGCCTGTATTACGGAGGCATCGGTGCTGCATTGATCCTTGGGTTGTGTACCACGGGCAGCGTTTTGACGTGGCAGTTATTGATTTTCGGTGTTTGTTTGTATTTGCTGTTGTACAGCGCAAAGATGTTGGAAACGCTGATTGTGTTCACGCTTCCCCTGACGGCTGTCGTCGTTTGGATTCGTGCGTTGGTATATGACGATTCGGTCGGTCAGTGGGACGGCTTGAAAATGAGGCTGTCGTCACAACATGCGGCAATGTCCCGTGTGTTGGATTACCGGGAGGGTGTCAGGGACGGTGTCTTCTCTATGCTGCAGCGCTACTGGTTTTGCGGCATCGGAATGGGGCAGTCCTCGTTTGCGGAAATCTATCCGCAGTTTGCAGAGCAGGGAATGGCGGGGCGATCTCGTCTCACAATACGTATCTGCAAACCATAGTTGAACTCGGTTTGCCCGGCTTTTTACTTGCGGCGGCGGTCGTCGTTTTATTCCTGCAGGTGATGTTTGGGTATTTGAAAACTTTCCCGGACGGGCAAGCCCGTTTGGATATGATGGCCTGCGTGTCAAGTGTGGCCATTTTGCTGATTGCCTGGTTCGGTACGTCATTCTTCAGTAACGTGACGATGACGTTCTTTATCGTACTGATCATGGGTTATGCCGTTGCCGCGGCAGACAGTGATGCCAGGGAAAGACGCGCCGTTATGTCTGCTTTCAATGACAGCAGCCGAAACGTGGATATCGTTTATTCGTCATTCGTATAAATAGCGTGAAATAATATACAGCGGCATCTAACACTCGCTGTTCACGCACCTCAACAACG
>DCGU01000019.1:0-4108 GCA_002315325.1 Clostridiales bacterium UBA1770 | reverse complement strand
ACTGAACGTCGGCTCCGCCCACGGGGCGGTCGCGTTTGTTGCAAAAATATATTTATGCCGATGAAGCGGCATGGAGGATTATTATGCAAAAAGAGGATAATCATAACCGCCAGGACTATACACCTGACGCCGCAGAACGCACAGGCACGGAACTGCAATCGACTGAAATCAGTACGATGCGTGCCAAAGCAACGAAAAAAAGCAAATTTTTTAACTGGTTGGATATTCTGATCATCGTTGTTTTGGTTGCGGCAGTATTGTGTATCGTTTTTCGGTTCAATCCCTTTACGGGGAAAACAGCCAAAGAAAACACGCAGCCGATTACGTTCACCGTGTACTTGCAAAACGTGGACAGCGTTTTTGCAGACAGTGTTAAAAAAGGGTACGCCGTTTATGAAAACGATGAAAGCGGCCGTTATCTCGGGTCTGTGGAGAACGTCGAAATCACGCCTGCTTCCGTTTTCTCCGTTGAGCATGTAGACGGCGATGAAGGACAAGCGTCAGCCAATCTATTAAACGTCAAAGTGACAGTAAAGGTTGATGCGGCACGGTATTCTAAAAAGAACGGCTATTCCGTGAATGGTGTTCGACTTGCAGTCGGTGCCGAAAAACAGTTTAAGTTTACGTCTTTTGTTGCCGACGGGACGATCATCGGCCTGTCTGCCGAATCTGATTCGTGAGGTGAACGTAATGGAACGTCAAAATGAACCGCTGAAAATGAAAAAGACGGTCAAACTGAACGTTTTGGACGCCTTAATCATCGTCTTTTTGGTTGTTGCTCTGACAGCCATCGGTGTGCGTATTTATTCCGTTTACCGTCCTTTTAACAACGTGCAAACGGATACGTACAAATTGACGGTAAAGATGAGCAGCGTGTACAGCACGGTGCCTACCTATTTGCACGAGGGGGATGCCGTGTGGTTTGAAGACGGCAGAACGCTCGGAACGGTGTGCCGAAATGATGACGGCAATCTTTATTCCGCCGCGCCTGCAGTGTCTTTCATGACAACAAATGACGGGGACGTCGTTTTGCTTGCCGGAACAGAAGACAAAGTGGATGCGGTTTGTACGTTTTTATGTTTCGGTAAAACCGATGATAACGGTTTTTTCCTGTGCGAGGGCGTGACACCGCTCACACCGGGACAGACGGTTGCACTCCATACCGATTTGGCCGATTTCACGGTGACGGTTATCAGCATTGATTTGGTCGGGAACTGATGTTCGCGGCGCCGTACTGTGCAAAATGAAGTAAAAAACAGTGCGATTTGGCAAAAGTTTATCCATTTTGGCGAATGCCACCACTTGATTTTGCCGCTGTTTTTTGCTATAATTTATACTGCTAATTTATGATAATTATGAAAGGAAGGCTCCTATGATTTCACGCGATGTCACGGTCATTAATGCAAGCGGCCTCCACGCAAGACCTGCTACTTTCTTTATTCAGAAATCCAATACGTTTAAAAGTTCAATTTGGGTAGAAACAGGAGACCGTCGTGTGAATGCCAAAAGTCTTCTCGGTGTTCTTTCTCTCGGCATTGCCAAGGGGATGACCATCACCCTGATTGCCGACGGCCAGGATGAAGAGACGGCCCTCTCGGCCCTCGTTTCTTTGATCGAGAACGGGTTCCAGGAATAAATCAAAGTGATAAAATGGCGGTGCCAGTCTTTTGCCGGATTTTCGGCTTGAAGAAAAGACGGTACCGCCTTTTTTGACGAAAGGAGGCAGCGCGTATGCAGCAAACACAGCAAAATCAGCGGGAACAGTTACTGGCAAAAGCAAATACGCTGCCGATGACACCCGGCGTCTATATCATGCGCGACCCAAGCGGGCGCGTGATTTACGTCGGTAAGTCGAAAAAACTCCATAATCGTGTGTCACAATATTTTCAAAACAGTGAAAAAAATCCCAAAACGGCGATGATGGTGGCATCTGTTGCCGATTTTGATTTTATTTTATGCCAAACGGAAATCGAGGCGTTGAGCCTTGAAAACACCTTAATCAAGCAGTATTCACCGCATTACAATATTCGCCTGAAGGATGCAAAATCGTACCCCTACGTGAAGGTGACACAGGAAGAGTACCCGCGCTTGCTGGTCACGCGAAAACGTCTTTCGGATAAAGCGCTGTATTTCGGACCGTATACCGGCGCCTCAACGGCGTATGCCGTACTGGGTGTGTTGCGGAAGACGTTCGGGCTGCCGACGTGCTCGCGAAAATTCCCCGGTGATATAGGTCGGGCAAGACCATGTCTGTATTACCAGATGAACCGATGCTGTGGGTTGTGCAGCGGTGACGTGACGGCGGATGCCTATCGGAACCTTGTGCAAAATGCGGTTTGCGTGCTGCGCGGCGAAACGCATAAGGTCAAGCAGGATTTGACGGCGCAGATGCAGGCGTTCGCCGAAGCTGAACAGTACGAGGCCGCGGCAAAATGCCGTGACGCCATTCGTTCACTGGACGCACTTTCCGAAAAACAATTTGTCGTGGCGTCTCCTGACGTGACGCGGGACGTTTTTGCTTTGTATGACACCGGTCCCGTTTCCGTTTTGTCGGCCTTCTTTGTGCGCGGCGGCGTTGTTACGGATAAAGCAGATTACGTGCTCGGGACGACAGCGGTGACGGATGACGACAGTATCGTTGCTTTTTTGTGCGAATTGTACCGCCGCCGTGACGTGATACCGCGCGTTATCGACTTATCATTCAATTTGGATGAGGATGAACGGGAACTGTTGGCATCATTCTTATCGACACAGGCCGAGCATCGTGTGGAAATCGATTCACCGAGCCGCGGCGATCGTCGGGCACTGTGCGAAACGGTTCTTCGTAATGCACAGGAAACTGCACGGCGTCAGCAAACGCAGGAAGAGGACACACAGGACGTGCTGTTTACGTTGGCCGATCTTTTGCAGTTGGAATGCTATCCGACTCGCATTGAATCGTACGACGTGTCCAACCTCGGCGCCGAACACGTGACGGGCGGTATGATTGTGTATGAGGACGGCAAACCAAAGAAGAGTGAATACCGCTTGTTCCGCATCAAAACAACGGCAGGCATTGACGATTACGGTGCCATGTATGAAATGCTGGACAGACGGTTTGCTCATATTGAAAAGAATGACGGCGCTTTCGGCGCCGCGCCCGATTTAATTCTGTTGGACGGCGGCAAAACGCACGTGGCAACCGTAAAAAACTGTTTGGCGGCGCATCAGTTGGCCATTCCCGTGTTCGGTTTGGTCAAAGATGATAAGCACAGAACGCGCGCTATATGTACGGAGAGCGAAGAAATTGATATTGCCGAATATCGTGACCTATTCGTTTTCTTATATAAAATGCAGGAAGAAGTGCATCGGTATACGGTTTCACGAATGGAATCTGCCAAACAAAAAACCTTGGTCCGGTCAACGCTGGAAAACGTACCCGGCATCGGCAAAAGAAAAGCGTCGGTTCTGCTGGCCGCCATGGGCGGTTTGGCCGGTGTTCGCCGCGCAACGGCAGAACAACTGGCAGCAGTGAAGGGGATTACGCAAAAGGATGCACTGGCAATCGCTGCGTATTTTGAGGCACACCGACAGGGGAAGAAATAAATCGGAAAACAGAAATAATTAACAACAAATAATAGGAATCATTGGGAATAACGTATGATGAGAATAATTACGGGAAGGGCGCGCGGTACGCACCTTTTGACGCTGGAAGGGGATAATACTCGGCCGACGGCAGAACGTACCAAGGAGGCCGTTTTTTCCATGTTGCAAAATGAAATAGAGGGCAAACGCGTTTTGGATTTGTTTGCCGGATCCGGGCAATTGGCACTTGAGGCCGTCAGCCGCGGTGCTTCGCGGGCCGATTTGGTGGATGCGTCGCCTGCCGCCTGCAAAATCATCGCACAAAATATTGAGAAAACGCACAGCGCAGCATTTTGCGTTTGCCGCAATCTTGACGCTATGGGTTTTCTTTCGTCAGCTGTCGGTACGTACGATCTCGTTTTTTTGGACCCGCGGTATCAATTGGGGCTTTTGCCCGTTGTATTGGAAAAGCTGGTGCAGCGTTCACTGGTTACGCCGGCATCCGTTATCGTATGCGAAAGCGAGCGGGCAGAGGACGTATTCG
>DCGU01000065.1 GCA_002315325.1 Clostridiales bacterium UBA1770 | reverse complement strand
GTCATGCCCGACACACCAAAAAAACAAAGCCCGTTCACTTTTGGTGAATAGGCTTTGTCAGTGGTCTGAGCACCTTGCCGCGGCAAGGTGCTTTTTTCGTGTGAATGACTTTTTCCCACACGGGAAAGAACGGATGACAACGGCGCGTAAAAGATTAAAATCCTTCGAGCTCCAGCATACCGGCCTGCTCCAGGCACTTTTTGTACGCGGCGAAGTCAGCGTTCAACAAATTGGTGCAATAGTGGTTTTTCCCCTCGGCTTCGCCCGTCCATTCCATAAGGAAGAAGGTCTGCCCTGCGGCGCTCACCGGGACGGAGACGACGGGTGCGCTGCACTCTGGCTGCAGCGTCACGTCGCCCGTATAGACGACCTTGCCCGACGTGAGATCGGTGACGCGCAGCGAAACAGCCTTGGGGGACGTGAGTTCGTTGACACCGTACAGCGTGATTTGGCCGTTTTCCGGTTCGTCAAAGGCGAAGAGCACGGGATTTTGTGAGCGTTTGATAAAGTGATACGCCAATTTCTTAGTGAAGTAATAATCGACGACGGCGTCCGAAATCTGCGGCCAACCGTCCAGGAGGTTCCACCAGATAATACCGTTGCGGCGGCCGCGGGTAACGCGGAAACGCTCGATGAAATACTTTTTGGCTTCTGCCTGGGAAATCTGGCTCATTAAGGCGAATTCGTCCAAATTGTCGCCGTCACGGCCGAACAGCGTGTGTACCTGGTTGGCCATCAGGCGAATGCGGTAGGCGTACGGGTCGTCCATACTTGCCCGCATGCAGGCGGCGTGTGCCAGCCACTCATCGTGGGGTGCACCGTTCTCGCGGAAGATCGGCCACAGCTTATCCGCGGGGATATATTTTTGCAATGACGCGGGGGAAGGACAGCCGTGGTACCCCGTTTCCGAGGCAAAATGGCAGACAGTGTTTTTATAGAAGTTGCCCTTGAAGTAGTCGCGCGGCCCCCACAAATGGTCCTCTGACAGCGGCTTGCCGCTGCGGTAGGCTTCCTCGTCGATATACGGGGAGGACGGCAGATAGGGACGCGTAAAGTCGTGCATACGCAGCACCGCGGGAATCAGTTCGCGCGTGACGACGTTTGTATTCGGGTCGCGCGGCACGCCGGCCCAGGCCATGGCGCAGTCGCACTCGTTGTCGCCCGCCCACAGAACAAGACTGGGATGGTTGCGGTTTTGCTTGACGATAAACTCCACCTCGGGGCGCATCATATCAAGGAACGTTTGGTCCTGCGGATAGGCGCCGCAGCCCATACCGAAGTCCGACCACACCATGATGCCGTTTTCGTCGCACAAATCGAAGAACTTGGGATTTTCGTAGACGTTGCCGCCCCACAAACGGATGATATTGCACCCGATATCCACGGCCATATCCATGGCCGGCTGCAGCCGCTCGATATCACGCGAATGGAAGGCGTCCAGCGGCACCCAGTTGGTGCCCATGGCGAAGACGCGCTTGCCGTTGATGACAAAGCAGAAATCGCCGTTCCCTTCCTTATCCGTGGTTGACGTACGGGACAGCGCCACGGTACGGATACCGACGCGCAAGGTCTTTTGGTCGATCGGTTCCCCGTCGAACAGCAGTTCCGCCGTCACGTCGTACAGGTTGGGGTCGCCGGCGTTTCTCGGCCACCACAGTTTGGGGTTCGGCACGTCAATCCAAATACGCTGGGACGTGAACAGGATTTCACGTTCGCGTTCAAACGTCGAGTCCCCACATTTGCCGCGTACGCGCATGGAATAGCGGGACAGGTCGTCGTCCGTGACGGTCAGCGCATAGTACGCCATAATTTTAGCATGGTCGGGTGACGCCTGCAGCGTATAGATAAAGAGCTCGTCAATGCGCTCTTCTTTTCTTTGCACCAAATAGACGGATTTCCAAATGCCGCCCGAGACGATACGCGGCATAATATCCCAGCCGAACGTGCTGGCTGCCTTACGCAGATAGAGTGACTCGTAGTTATAGGGCTGGGCATTGCTGCCGACCGGCACCACGTACCGGCGTGCCGCCATCATGGCGGGCACGATATGGACGACAAGCTCGTTTTGTCCCTTTTTCAGCATGGGCACGGGAATATCGTAGGTTAGGAACATGTTGGCCACGTCCTGTATTTTTTCCCCGTTGAGATAAATCTCCCCCACGGTATCGATGCCCAAAAAACGCAGCAACGTGTTTTCATCCGCCGTACCGTTGTAGGTAAACGTGCGCGCGTACCACAGGTGCAGGTTCTCCAGTTTTTGCAAATCCAGCGTGTTGGTGCCGTAGAACGGGTCGGGGATACGGCCGGCACGCTGCAGGTCCAGTTCAAAGTTGCCGGGGACACTCCCGTCAATCGGCGCACCGAAGGCGGCGTCAAGATCTTTCCCCGTCGCGGGCAGAGCCGCCATCTTCTTCACGTCCCGATTGGGCACCGTATACAGGGACCAAATACCATCCAAACATATCTCGTTTTTCATTTTTTCACCCCGGATAATTATTTTTTGAAAGTTATTGCAGTTTTCAAACGTACCGCAGCACGATGAAGGTGCCGGCCGGCAGGGCGACGTCCAAAACGGTTGCGGCGTCGTTCAACTCATATCGGCAGTCGCAGACGTTGAGAACCTCGGCAATGCGACCGTCTTTGACGCTGACGTGCAAAGCCAATTCTGCGTCGGAATTGGCGACCTCCCCCGTCTGTACGTTTTTGGTAATGCCCCGATGATTGTACAGGCAAACGAATTTATCCCCATCGTTTTCAAACAGCTGTACGTCAACCTGCCGCGGGCTCTCCACCATGATGGGCAAGCGCTCTGCGGCAAAAGCGGCCACCCGAACTTTAAGGTCGGCGGCATCTGCATCGATGACGTTTTCCCCGGAAAGACGGTGCGAGTAGTCAATCACCAAATCATACGGCGGGTTGCCGACGTAGGAATCGTCGTATATCACGTCACACAGACTCCCCGCAGCGCTTGTACCGAAATAGATATCCTCGAAGCCGAATTGCTTTCCGCCGTCACCGAACAATTTCGTGATTTTCCCGAACAGCGTATGGTAGGAAGGCACACGGACGTCGTTTTCAAACGGATATTCAAACTGATGGTTGAGCAATTTGAATTCGTGCGGCACGACCACGGCAATCGGCACAATCGGGCGCACGTGTTTCAGGCGCCGGGACAGTGCAAAGAAGTCCCGCTTGATGACCCCGTAGGGAGACAGCCGGAACGTCTCATAGTTATAAAACGTATTGCACTGCCCGTACTCTTCGGCGAAATAGTCGGCACCGGCAAACAGCGAATAGTACATCATACGCCGAGCCAAGGACATGGAGGTACCGCCCTTTTCCCCGTCGGTTTGGAATTCAAAGTCTGCGCTTGATTCAAACCATTCGTTCTTCCTGTTTTCCATAAAACAGTAGGCCGAAACGCCGCCGTCGACGCCCCAGGGTTCCGGATACGTCCCCCACGGTTTGCCCATGGCACGCGACATACCGCGGCGCAACGCAATTTGGTAGTTGGTATTGGGCGTCAGACCGCCAATCTCCGCCCACGAAAGCGGCATATCGTTTTCCCGTTCCAAGCCGGGATACATGCCGCCGGCGTCACAATTAACAATTCTGCCGCCGAAGCGTGCCATACGGCTTTTGATGACGGAATCCAGATCGGCATAGTAAGCAGACATGGTTTCGGGATACGTTGCGGCGGCATATTCCCCCGCAGAGCCCTGTGAAAAATGCGGAAATTGCTTATTATGCGAAATAGCGCGAATGCTGTCGTAGATATTTTTCTCGGTCCACGGCAGCCCGTTTTTATCCATTTCGTTTTTGATGCGGCGCCAGTCGTAAAAACGGGTCTCACCCAGTTCGTGCAGCTGCACACCGAGGAAATGCCCGCCCGTCAACCGATCGTATTCCTGCATCAATTCCGGGGAAAACGGATAATCGGAGAAATACGTTCCCCCCTGCAGGCGGTCGACGTAAAAACAGGATGCGTAGTTTTTGACAATATCGTACAACTCACCGCCGGGCTGTGCCACGACGTTGAATAACATTTCCGGTTTTGTGCAAAAGTGCTGCGTGATTTTGAAGCCGTCGCCCTTTTTTGCCATACCGAGTTCAATCAGCTTTTTCGTATATATCGGGCTGTAATTATGGATGATAATCATATTTCTTCCTCACTTTTCCCCGTATATGCCTGTTGCAAAGCATAAAACGGACGTTTGCGCACGCGCTCGTAGGTAAGCATGCCTTTGAGATTATACTCGTTCCAGCGGCCGTTGCGCGGCTTGCTCGGGTCACCGTAATCGGTAAAGGCAAAAACGAAGGTACCGGCGATATCCGGGTGTTCCCCTGCCGCTTCTATTATGGCCTTTACGATTACCGCGTGGTAATCTTCACTCCAGAAATCACAATTGGATGAGCGGAAACCGGGAACGGAATCCCCGCCGAACTCCGACAGCACGATGGGCAAGTCGGGCGGCAGGTTTTCACGCACCGATTTCATTAACGCGTGGAAATTGGCAAGGTTCAGCGTCTGCGCCGGGTTTACGTCATCCTGCCGTTCGGTATCGGCGGACGAAATGCGGCCGTACCACCCCTCGTAGCAGTTGATGCCGATGACGTCAAGCAGACTGCCGATTTGCCCGACCAGGCCGTACAACGCCGCATAGCCGACCAAACGCGTGGCGTCCAGCATGCGCACGGTTTGCGCCATCGTCGTAAAGAACGGCATTGCTTCCGGGTGCTCCACGTTGCATTCGTTGCCGATGCTGTAGATCACCACGCTTGCGTGGCTGCGGGCTGCGGCAATCATTTCCCGCAATATCATTTGTGCGTTCTCGATATAATCCGGCCTTGCAAAGACGGTATTCGTCTCTTCATTGGCCGGTTTAGAGCAGTAGACAGGCAGCTCAATCCAGGAAACAAGCCCCATCTCGTCGCAGAGTTCGTAGAACAATTCGCCCATCGGGTAGTGGGTGCGCACGGCGTTGACGCCCGCCGCCTTCATTTCGCACAGGTCAATCGTCAACTGTTCCCGCGTCTGCACCAAGCCGTACTGCGGTGAATCGTAGAGATAGCAGCAGCCGCTGCAATGAAGCACCGCCCCGTTGAGCCAAAGTTTTGTACCGTGCGCAGCGATATGCCGAAAACCGATTTTCTTTTCTTCCCACACGCTGCCGTCCAACGTCACGGTCAGGGGGTACAACACCGGTGCGTCGGGGGACCAGGGGGAGACGTCCGAAAACGTCAATACGGTGTCAAACGCACCGCTTTCGTCCGCCTGCACCGAAAGGGTCCTATCGCCGAGCGTCACGGACAGTTCGTTTTTATCGCTGCGGCACAAAATACCGCTCATGCGCAAAAGTCCCGCACACGTATCGGTATCCCAATCCGGCGTGAGAGATAAATCCTTGATATATGCACCATCCATCAGTTCCAGCGTGACGTCCCCGTGGATGCCGCCGAAATTGAAATAGCCCCAATCGTGCGGCCATTTGACCAGGAGCGGACGGTTGTCCACGCGCACGGCCAGGTGATTGACGCCCTTTTCAAGTTTGCCGGTGACGTCCGCCGCAAACGGCACGTAGCCGGACTCGTGGTATCCCACGTACTGCTCATTCAAATAGATATCCGCGCGGTAAATCACGCCGCCGAACCGCAGAACGGCAATGGTTTCTTCCCCGATTTCGTCCATTGTGAAATCACGGAAATACCAGCCGACGCCCTCGTACAGCGTATACTTTTCGGCATACCGTTCCCACACACCGGGCACGTCGACCTGCATCCAATCCTGTCGGTTGAGTACCCCGCATGCATAGAGCGGGCAGCGCCCCTGATACACCGAATGGTTGTTATCCGGCCGTTGGTCCAATTCGTGTGTGAACCGCCATTGGCCGTTTAAAGAAATTTGCCGTTTCATATTGCTCCTTATTCGCGATTGTTTGTACCGTGCCCGATGCGGTATAGGTTCAACTGTCCCGGGGCGAACCACGTCATATCCGTTGGGTAACAGGTTCTGCCGTTCTTTTCCATGGTTTTTTCCCCGTGAATACGCCAAGGCAGATAGTTGCCGTTCCACATCAGCTGCGTCAACGTAACGCCGGGGGCTGCGAACACCACGACGGCATGGCTGTCGGTGCGGGAACAGTTAACCAGTGCCAAATACCGCGTGCCGTCGTCATTATGAAAGAACGAAACCAGCATCGGTTCGGGTCCCACCGCCGCCTGATCCACCGTATCAACGCGCACGACGTCGGCGTCGCCGCCAAACAGCGGCATTCCACCATAGGATTGTACCGTCAAATAGGCATCCTCTGGCGTAAGCGTTGCCATCACGTCCCCGTATTGTTTGGTAAACAACCGTACCTCGGTGCTCATGCGGGTAAAATTGGGGGTGCGTTCCGCCAATTGATTGATGGGAGCTTCACGATAATTGTACCCGTCCCCGCAGCGCATATCCGGATAGAACCACCACAATGCCTTGGCCCCCATGGCGGCCGCCGTGTTGATTTGCCAGCGGAAATCTTCTTCTGTTTCAACGTAATAATCAAAATGGGAAACGCACAGCAGCGTCGTGTTAAATATCGTGCCGGGATGACGGCGCACGAAATCGTGATACTGGCGCAGGTTACTGAAATAGGTGTCCCAGCCGCGCGTACCGCGGTATTGCTGGGTATAACAATCGTACCCCATCATCGGCATACCGCTCTTGTATAGGCTTTCATCCAGGTAGCGGGCGAGCGGTGCGGGGGAACGCATCTCTTGCTCGGTCACGCCCATCCGTTTGGCATGGCCGGGGTCGTTATCAAACCAGGGCAAAAAGTTCAAAAACGGCGTGAGGTGCGGTGCCAATTCCAAATGAATTTTGGCCGCTTCCAAACACGGCTCCCATTCTTCGGCACTCGGTTCATCTTGAATAAAAAAGCCGGACACGGCAGGGTGATGCCCGTAATCGGCCACAGCCTGTGCCACCTTTTCGCGATAGGCTGCATAGTCCGGCACGTGCGCGTCATTATATACTTTGTCAGACGTGACGCGTCCGTCATTCAAATAGGGATAAATACCGTGCGCCAAACACTTGTCCAAAAAGGCCAGCGTATTTTCCTTGGACCCACAGCCGGGGGCAAGCGGCGTCGTGATGCCCAAATCCACCCAGTTTTGAATCAAATCGTCCGGTGCATCGTCTATGCCGATAAAATACGTCCAGCAGCCAATGGGAAACAACGGTTTTGTCATGATTTTACCCTCCGTTTTTGTTTTGTACGGTACGTGTTTGTGTTTACGTTTGTATTTGCGTTCGCAACGCGCCTTTATTTTTTCGAATGCGCTTGACCGGCAGTAATCAACGTCGCGGTCCGTCACGGGACGCAGCTGCTGTCCGCTTTTTCCCGCAGTCATCACAAAGCCTTGATTTCCCCGGCAATGGCATCAGGCGTCTTGCCGTCGGTGATAATTTTCATCGTGTCAAGTTTTGTATACAGCGGGATGCGGGCGACGCTGCGGTCTATGATATCCAGTGTACGAACACCGGCGTCAATATCCTTTTGCAGGCGGGCGCGCAACGTTTGCTCCGTGCAAATCAGCGATATCGGTTTGGTTGTGACGTCTTCCCTATCCAGCGATTGCAGGAGCGTATCGATGATAGACTGCTCGTGCATCACCCAGCCGAGAATGATGTTATCGTATGCCGAACAATGGATGAATTGATGGAGCAAAAACACTATATTTTGCATCACCATGGCTTTGGTTTCGTCCGTCACGATAAACGGATCGGCATCCCAACACCAGTCGCCGTCCAAAAACACGGCGTTTTCCAGGCGACGTTTTAATACTTGGCAAACGGCGGTTTTACCGACGCCCATCGTCCCGCCGATTAAGTACACTGTTTTCTTCATTTCTGCGCTCTCCCGAATATCCTGTTACCAATCGTACCGTTACCTGCGCGTTGTCCTTTTATTCTGCGGCAGCCGTTTCCGTTTGCCAATTCACGCCGTAGCTGCCGTGAAAATCGTCTGCCGTGATGTAAATGCGGTACTGTGACGGTTCCTCAATGATGACGTCGAATTCGCAGGATTCCGTGACGGTACCGCGGTAGGCATAGGCACTTTCGTTCTCTCTTTCGTGAACGAAAAACGCAATAGAACCGCCCGTGCACGTCACCTTGATGCGTACAACGGCCTTTTGCCCCGGCAGCACCTCGTAAAACAGCTGTTCACTGCCGTTATACACCGTATTGCCGTCGGCTTCAACGTTCACCGTCATCGACGGGCGGTCAATATCCGCATTTGTGTCTTTGCAGCTGCAAAACGTGCACAGCATACACGAAAGGCATACAACGCCCGCTGTCAGTGCAGCAAGCAAACGAAAGCATCGGCCGCGCATACGGCCGGCAAAAAAATTATTCATCACTTTTCGATTCGTTATCATCATCACGTTTACCATCCCGATGCGTTTTTTCACTGCACGAACGTCACGCAAAATTCGCCTGCAGGAACGCGTCGAGCGGGCCGTCGTACACGGCCTCGCAGCTGTACCCGCCCCAGGTATTGCCCTGATTGCCGGAGCAATATACGATATAGGTTTTGCCCCCGTATTCGCAAAGGTCGACGTCGCTGTTGTTGGTATTGATATGGCGGAAGTTTTGCGTCAGCGTCTTTTCGGTCAGTGCGACGCCCGCTTTGGGATACAGATCCTGTGCGCTCGGCACAAACAGGGGGTTATAGAATCCGATTTCCCAGGTTTCAAAGTCGCGCGTGCGGTAGATATAGGGGACGTACCACATCGCAGGCAGTGCCTCCAAACAAATCATATAGTAGTACCCGCCGCAATATTTCAGTGCGGGGCAGGCGCAATAGCGTTCCTTGGTGTAGGATTTATCCAACGGCAGCAATTCCCATTTTTCCAAGTCGTGGGATGAAGCGAAGAACTCCGTGAAGGGCACGCCGATATAGGGGTTTTCTTTCCCCTCGGCACACCCGCCCTCGATGGCCATACGGTAGCCGTCTTCCCCGCGGCAAACCGCGGTATTGAAGAGCGTGAAGTTATCCGGGAAGGTCAAAACAAGGCTTTTCTTCCAGGTTTGCAGGTCGTCGGATACGTAACGATACACACAGTTTTTTTGCGTGGCAAAGACGTAAACCCGTTCCCCCTCGCCAAAAGCGGAATAGAACAGCGGACCGTCGCCGCCGACGGGCGCATTTTCGGTTTTTCCCTCCCCGGTAAAGTAATCGAAAATCCGAGCACAGGGTTGGCTTTTGCCGTCGCCGTCCTTACCTGACCACAGGTTTTCCAGGCACATAAGCTGCCCGTTTCTGACAAAGAGCGACATTTCCCCGCCGATATTCGATATGATGCCGTTTTTTTGAATCACGGGATACGGGTGCAGCACGTCGTCGGGCGACAAATGCGGAAAAATAATCTCTTGCATAGTAATGCCTCTCTTCACGGATAGTCTTTTTACGGCACCGAGATAAGCTTCTCCCGGTGTATACGTCAACACCATTATATAAGAATTAAGCAAAAGAATCAATACTGTTTTGGCGTTTCTGTGGGACGGCCTTTTTTCGCAGCGGCAACGTTTGTGTTGACGAAACAAAATCGGCATGATAGAATGAAGGCGGAAATCCACTAACTATTTCAAAAATACAATGAAACAGGAACGGTATTTTTTATGGATAAAATGAAAAGTGTCCGCATAAAGCAAAGGAGCCTGCAATCACTCAGCGGTAGGTATGCGAAAAACATCACGACGCGTTGGCTCTACGATTTGCGCCAAACCAACCCCGCCATTTTGGGTATGTTCCGTGAGCGGGACGTGCTGCCCTATCGGAGCATGTTGCCCTGGTCAGGGGAATTTGCCGGCAAGCACCTCACGGGCGCGTACTATATCTATCGTCTCACGGGTGACGAACGTTTGAAATCGGAAAGTATCGCCTTTGCCGACGAATTGGTCAGTACCCAAGCGGAAGACGGTTATTTGGGATGCTTCAGCAAAGAATGCCGTCTCACCGGTGCCTATTCCCAAAATCCGGCCAAGACAGGGGAAACGTGGGACGCCTGGGGGCATTATCACTGTATGCTGGGGTTGTACCTGTGGTACACCGAAACCAAGAACGCCAACTATCTTGCCTGCGTGGAAAAGGCCGCCGCATTGTTTTTACGTTTGTTCTACAACCCGCAAACGGGCAATAAACGGCTGGGGGAGATCGGCTGGACCGAGATGAACTTCGCCCCCGTCCATATTTTCTCCCTGCTCTATCGCCAAACGGGCAACAAAGACTATCTGGATTTTGCCCTGCAGATTGTACGTGACTTTGAGACCCCGGGCAACGGGGACTATATCCGCCAAATCCTGTCACACGGCGAGTTCTACGAGTGCCCCAAACCGCGCTGGGAAAGCATGCATTCCATCATCGGCGTGGCCGATTTGTACCGTGCGACGGGGGATACGCTCTATCTGGATGCCGCGCAAAAGACCTTTTACTCCATCTTAAAGACTGACGTCCACAACACGGGCGCGTTTTCCACGAACGAGCAGGCCGTCGGCTCGCCGTTTAAAAAAGGCGCCATTGAATCCTGCTGCGTCATCGCTTACAACGCGCTGGGCGTGGAAATATACAAACTGACGGGCGACAGCAAGATCGTTGACTTTTTGGAACAGTCGCTGTACAACGCGTGCTTCGGCATGTGGTCGCCTTCGGGGCGCTGGTCGACGTACGACACGCCGATGGACGGTGAGCGTCTTGCCAACACGACGTCCATTCAATTCCAAAGCCGCCCCGGTTCCCCCGAACTCAACTGCTGTTCCGTCAACGCACCGCGTGCCGTCGGCATGCTCTCCGAATGGGCGTTTACCGAAAAGGGTGACAGACTCTGCGTCAACGCCTATGAAGCCGGCACGTACGTCACGGAGGACGGTGCGACAGTAGAAATCACCGGGCAATACCCGTTTGACAACGTCGTCACCCTAAACGTGAAGGGCGGGAGCGGCAAGCTTGCCTTACGTATCCCCGCGTGGTCAACCCATACGGTATTGGTCGTTGACGGCAAAGCACAGGCGGTAACGCCGGGTACCTATGCGGAAATTGATTATCAAGGGAACGCTGCGGTTCGTTTGACGTTGGATTTCTCCACCCGATTCCTGAAGGGACAGGACGATTTTGCGGACTTAACCAGCGTGTACCGCGGCCCCTTGCTCTATGGCGTGGACACCACGGCATGCGGGGAAGATTTAAACAATCTGCCGCCCATCAATGCCGGCGATCTTCTTGCGGCAAAAACGATTGCCCGCGCAGAGTATGCCGAAATCCCGCTGCCGAACGGCGTGATCCTATACAACTTCGCGCATCTCGGCACCACCGGCGGCAAATACCGCACGTGGCTGCCCATTGACGGCAACGCCGAATAACGAAAAAATGAGAAAACGGATGGTGCAGGGTTTACCTGTGCCATCCGTTTTAATGCCCGACAGGGCGAATCGGCTACCGCCTTTCTTTGCCCCGGGAACGTAAAACCATACCGAAAACGCCGAAATAATTTCGTTTTTTGCCGTTACGGCATAAATAACATTGACTTTTTATACTATTACCACTATAATAATTTATCATACTATCATAGTAAAGTGAAAGGTGGTACAAATTATGTCTTTTGACGTCAACAGTCCGATATTGTTCGTCATGGTCGGCATCATCATTGCCGTGGTCATGGCACAATCGGTATTTTTCCTGGTACGCGCGTGGCGGCGTGCCAAGGCCATTGGGATGGATCCCCAAAAGCTGAAAAAAATCGCCCGCACGGCAGTGATTTTCACCATTGCCCCCGCTATCGCCATTTTGGTCGGCGTCATCACGCTGTCCAAGGCGCTCGGTACGCCCATTCCCTGGCTGCGTTTGAGCGTCATCGGCTCCCTGTCTTACGAAACGATTGCGGCAACGAACACGCTGCAGGCCATGGGCCTGTCCTTGGGTTCTTCCGACCTGACGGCCTCCCAGTTCGTCTCGGTTTTGTTCGTTATGACCATCAGTATTCTGGTCGGCATTTGGCTGGCGCCTGTGGTCGGCCGTAAACTGCAAAAGGGCATGTCTAACCTGGAAAAGAAGGATGCCCGCTGGAGTGATACCATCATTAACGCCATGTTCATCGGTATGATCTCGGCCTTTCTCGGTTTCGTTTTCTGCGACGTGACCAATATCACCGCAACAAATAAAAGCGGCCTCATTCCCGTTTTGGTTATGCTGGTTTCCGCCGTCGTCATGGCGATTGCCGGTATTTTTGCCAAAAAGTTCCACTGGCGCTGGATTGCCGACTATGCGCTGCCGCTGAGTTTGGTCATCGGTATGGCCTGTGCCATTCCCTTCACCAACTGGCTGTCAGCCGCTGTGTAAAAGGAGGATAACACCGTGAAAACAAGAGATTACATGGATAATACCCACCGTTACGGCATGATTTGGAACCTGCTTTGCACCGGAATTCTTTTGTTGTTCCCCTTTGCCGTTTGTCTGGTGTTTAACACCTCGCCCGATATGAAAGGTTTGGTACAGGGGTTGATTGCAACCGCCCCGATGTATTGGGCCGTTGCCGTGATTGAAACCTTTACCTATTTCCCGATGCTGGGTGCGGGCGGTGCTTACCTGTCCTTCGTCACCGGCAATATTTCCAACCTGAAATTACCCTGTGCGCTCAACGCCATGGAGCAGGCCGACGTCAAGGCCAACTCCGAGGAGGGCGAAGTGGTTTCCACCATTGCCATCGCCGTTTCCTCCATCGTAACGGTCATCATTTTGATTATCGGCGTCATTCTGCTGGTGCCGATTACGCCCCTGCTTGACGCGCCTGTCCTGCAGCCCGCTTTCAATCAAATGATTCCCGCCCTGTTCGGGGGACTTGGCGTCGTCTTCATCTCCAAGAACTGGAAGATTGCCGTGGCTCCCTGCCTGTTGATGCTGGTACTGTTCATTTTCGTCCCTGCCCTGAACTCCTCCACCGTAGGTATTATGGTGCCCGTCGGCGTGCTGTTCACGCTGGGCGTTTCCAGAATTCTGTATAAGAAAAATTTGATTTGACGGGAGAGATAAAAATGATTGTTTTGTACGTTATTTTAGGCATCATTGCCGCATTTTTAGCCGTCGTATTGATTCGCACGGCACAGTTCACCGTAAAACCGGTCAACAAGGAAAAACCCGCCGACGTGGATTTTGACCGTGAAAAATCACTGGCCACCCTGCAGGCACTGATTCAGTGCAAAACCGTATCCAGCTATACGCCCGAGACGGAAGACAACGCCGAATTTGATAAACTCTATGCCCTTTTGCCGCAGTTGTATCCCCACGTGTTTGCAACCTGCACCCTGACCAAGTTCCCCGACCGTGGGCTCTTGTTCCGTTGGGGCGGCAAAGGTCACGGCAATCCCGCCGTTTTGATGGCGCACTACGACGTTGTGCCCGTCAATGAAGACGCGTGGGAAAAGCCGCCCTTCGCCGGCATTTTGGAAAACGGTGTGCTGTGGGGCCGCGGTGCTCTGGACACCAAGGTCACTTTTAACGGCATCCTGTCCGGTGCCGAGCACCTGATTGCACAAGGGTACGTCCCCGACAACGATATCTACTTTGCCTTCTCCGGCGGTGAAGAAGTCAACGGTGCCGGTGCCGTTCACATCGTCGACTGGTTTGAAAAGAACGGCATCACCCCCGAGTTGGTCGTGGATGAAGGCGGTGCCGTGGTGGAAGATATCTTCCCCGGTGTCACCGGTCCCTGCGCCCTGATCGGCATCGCCGAAAAAGGCATGATGAACCTGGAATACAAGGCCCTTTCAAACGGCGGACACGCGTCAGCCCCCCGTCCCCATACGCCCCTGGTGGAATTGGCAGACGCCTGCACCAAGGTGGAGAATCACCCCGCCAAATTCCATATCACCAAACCCGTGGCCGAGATGTTCGACACGCTGGGCCGCCATTCCTCCTTCGTATACCGCATGATTTTTGCCAACCTGTGGTGCTTCTCCCCCGTGCTGGATATGATTTGTAAAAAGAGCGGCGGCGAACTCAATGCCCTGTGCCGCACGACGGTTGCCTTCACGCAGACGAGCGGCAGCTCCGCCCCCAACGTCATCCCCCCGCAAGCTACTCTGGTTTCCAACATTCGTCTTAACCCGGCGGATTCGGTTGCAAGCGAAACGGCTTATATTAAGAAGGTCATCGACAACGATAAGATTGAATTGACCGTAGCGCACTCCATGGAACCCAGCCCGATTTCCCGCACCGACGTCCCCGGCTACGCGCGCGTGGTCAATGCCGTGGAAGGCACTTGGCAGGGCGCACTGGTTGCCCCGTATTTGATGGTACAATGTTCCGACAGCCGCCACTACGGCCGCATTTCCGACCGTGTCTACCGCTTCTCCGCCATGGATCTGACGGCGGAAGAACGCGGCACGATTCACGGCAACAACGAGCGCATCCGCGTGGAAGCCGCAGGACGCGCTACGGAATTCTTCATTCGTTTGATGCTGCAGTGCTGATCTGCAACGTAATAAATCGGTCCGCAGTGTTTTGCACTGCGGACCGATTTTGTTTGTATGGAAAACGCAGCACGTATCAATCGTGCCGGTCGCACAGGTAGGCCTGCACGTCGATTGCGGTATCGTCGGTACCGTTAAACAGCGCCGTGAGCGTCACGGTTTTGCCGGCAAGGTCCGCCGGCAGCGTCAAAAACAGCGTGTTATTGGCGTTCGTGGCACATACGCGATGCTCCCAAACGTTGGCAGGGTATGCGGTGGCACGGGCGTCAAAGCCGACGTACCTGCCGTCTGCCAGCATGACAGCGTAAACGCCCTCGACACCGTGTTCCCCGTTGACGGCGATGGCAATGCGTGCACCTTCACGATATTCCGGCAGCGTCACGGTCATGGATTTTTCAAACTTGGTGGGACGTTCCTCGTACGGGGCCTGCATGTTGTTGGCAAATGCCCCCCGCGGCGTGACGTCAACGCCGTTTTTGAGGGCCTTAACGCTGTAGATGCGGTCCATGGGCACCGGCAGGCGGAAGTAGCGCAACGTACCGCCCACGGCATAGGAAGTTTTCACTTTTTCACCGGGGCAATCATAGATATCGTGCACGGTAAAGCGAACAACCTCTTGCGTATAAGAACACAGCGTTTGCACCTCTGCCTCTCCCGTTTGGATCCACGTGTGCATATCGGCAGAATAAAAACCGTGCGCAGGCGTCAGGAGCGGCAGGACCTCACGGGTGGTTTCATTGCCCTTAAAGGAGACAATCTCAATGCGGTCGCAATCCACAGCCTGACCGAAATCCACGCGCAGGCAGCCGCCGTCCACACGCAAATCGCTGTCACAGTAGCAGCGGGACTGGGCATCGAAGAAGGTATCCTCCCGGCCATCAAACATATTGCGGTTTTCACAGCCGCGCAATGCGTATACCTTTTGCGCAAAGAAAGCGTCGCGCGCCGCCTGTATTTGCGGCACTGTCGTTTTCCCGGCACGCAAAAGAGAACGATATTCCAAGGAATCGTTGCTGATGGCGAACATAGCGGTTTCGTATTTGAACTCGGCGTCGGCATCGGCGGGGAGAACGTCGTTCAAGGCACCCAAATGCACCGGTGCCTTCTCCCGCACGTCCGTTTTTTCGTCACGGTATTTTTTGAACTCCAAGAGTTCACCGTTTTCGTCTTCGCGTACGACCCGGTACGCCATGCCCTTGACGAAGGGATCGGCGACACGGGGCGCGGAGACCTCAATCAAGCATGCACGGAAGGGATTCAGGGTTACGTCCACGGTGTCACCGTAGGCAAACGTCCCGAGATGCTCCTCGTAAGGGTGACGCAGGATAACCTCGTAGTTACCTTTTTCCGTAAGCCCCAAGCTCTCGTCAATATGGAGTGTAATGGTTTTAACGTCCCAAGAATCATTACCCGTCGTGATGATGCGCTTATTGTCCGTGCCGCGGGCAATGGCGTTGGCACCGTACTCCGCACCCAACCGTTTGCCCTGCACCAAAATGGATGCGTTGCGGCGGTGGTAGTTGTAAATGCGGGCCAGGCGCGGTTGTTCGCTGTCTTTTAGGAACCAGGGGTTACCGTAAATCTCGGGTGCCAAAATCAA
Organism: Clostridiales bacterium UBA1770; assembly: GCA_002315325.1. GTDB lineage: Bacteria > Bacillota > Clostridia > Oscillospirales > CAG-272 > UBA1770. The sequence goes on along the minus strand of DCGU01000065.1, from coordinate 26,909 downwards.
GGAGCGGCCAAAGGCCTGATAAATCAATTCATCCTCAAAATAATCAATGGAAGAGGAAATGCAAACGCCGTGATCCTCTGCCAAGCGGTCCAAATTATCGGTAAAACCGCGTTCAAACATATAAGCGCGATTGTGCAGGGCGGTTTTCCCGGCCGGTGCAAAACACACGTCCGTGTAGGATTCAATACCGTTCCACAGGTAGGTGGTCACGTAGGGTTCTGCTTCATACAACGGCAGGCGATGGTTTAGAACGACCAAATCCGGGCTGTACTTGCGGCAGTCCTGCAGCATTTGGGCAAACAGTGCTGCCTTTTCAGGGCGGAGTTGTCCGCACACGCCATCCAATTTAAAAAGTCCCCAATGGTAGTCGCGGCACAGGTGGACGAAGAAATCATAGCGTTTCTTTTCCGTGTCGGGATCGTCGCCAAAACCATCCGGAGACCCCCACAGGCCCATACGCACACCGATGGACTTGGCCTTTTCCACGACGTTTTTATAGCCGTTCGGGTATTGCGATTTAAACTTTTCGGAATTGACGTCACCGTAGCCGAGCCGTGCCCCGTCAAAATTGCCGGCGTCCCAGGCATACAGTTTGATTTGCATACCATAGGTGTCGCGCATATATTGAAAATAATCCAAATTGACCAGCGTCTGCGCTTCGGTTGAGCCCTCGTTGGTGGAGTTAATCCAGGAAAAATACTGGGGAACGGACGGTGTCAGTTGATCGGCACCTGCTTTTTTGGCGTCTTTGTTCATGACGTGGTTCTTCCTTTCCGATTCAAATGAATAATGATGAAAACGTCGTTACGTAATACGTTGTATCCGCTATCCGCTATCCGCTATTCGCTATCTGCTATCCGCTATCCGCTGCCTTGGCAAACCGCGGCTTACAAATTATGCTTGCCGCTGACCTCGGTTAAAACCACCTTAAAAACGGCGCTGTCCGGCAGTCCCTTACAGCTCTCGGCGGGGAAACCACTCTCGGCATAGTGGTCCAACATACACTTAAAGGCATCCACTTTGCCTTCTTTTTCGGTGATCGGCTCAACGACACCCGTGCCGATGACACTCTCGTACTTCGCCGTCACACGGCCGTTTTCCATAACCGTTTTGTAATACAAGTGCCCTTCCACACAAACGCGCGGGTCTTTGTTCAGGATGTCCCACTTACGACCGGACTGTGCCGCATGCAAATAGACGACAATCTGTCCGTTTTCCATACGGCAGCCAAAAGTCATGGGGATGACGTAGGGCGCTGCGCCGCCGTTCATCCCGAGACTGACGGTATCGCAACGACACAGAATATCAAAAATCTGCCCAATATCTTTGACCTCGCGGTCTTTCCGACGCATTTCCATATTTGTTCTCCCTTTATATCTATTTTTAATCAATTGTAAAACTGCGTTTTACAATTGGGATACGCGCGGCGGGGTTACGCGCGCTTATCGCCGCCCTCAAAACTCGAAGATTTTTGAAGACACCCCTTTGCGCGCGGACTCGCTTTGCTCGTCTATAAGGTGTTTTTTCGGCGGCAAAGCTGCCGAAAAAACGAATTTATCAATAAACTTCTGACTTTTACAATTGACTATATCTATTTTGATTATTATAACACATATCGACACGTTGGACAACAAAAAGCTAAGGTGTCCCGACGGTGTCCTGCGGGCACTGCGCCACCCCCATTTTTCTTTCACTTTTTTTCATATTATGTTATAATATTGCGGAACAAAATGCCGTTCCCTGCGTCTACGTATATCGGTGCAAAACACAAAGTACAATCTGAAAGGAATACGTTATGAACTTTATCAAGCGCGCTTTTGTCGGTATTGTCCGCAAACCGGGAAAAGCAGTCATTTTGTTGGTTCTCATTTTTATTTTATGCAACGTCATTGCCGGCGCCATCTCTGTCAAAAACGCCCTGGCACAGACCAAGCGTGCCCTGCTGGAAAAAATGGGCGCCGAGGTCGGCCTGGAAATTGACTGGGAAGCCGTGGACAAAATTGAAGAATTCGATTATTCCACGCTGTGGAACTGTTTGGATTACAGTTTGATGGAAAAACTGGCCGCATCGCCCTACGTCAAGGTGGCCAACTATCAAAACGAAGCCTATTTGGAAACAGTCCTGTACGACACGTGGGTGGAAGCTGAAAACGAAGAGTATTATGAGACCTGCGGCTTCAACTTCATCGGCAGCACGCGCAACGCGCTGAAGGCAGAAGAGGACGGGGACATCCGTATTGTCGAGGGCCGCTGCTACAATGCGGCGGAAATCAAAAATCACGATTTCGTCGTCATCATTTCTCAATCTCTCGCAGAACGCAATAATCTCGCTGTCGGCGATACCTTTGATATCGTTGAGTCCGTATGGGAATGGGATGAAGAAACGTGGGAGTCTACCGAGCACAAATTAGACCCCGTAACGGCAACCATCATCGGTATATATGAAAATCTAAAGCAGCAAGAGGACGACCCGGGGTATATCAACGGGGGCGACGTCATTTATTACGATATGGATACGGCAAACGAAACCGATGACGGCGTTATCATTGACGTTCCCGACATCGGCGTCATTCCCGTCTATGAAGACAACCCCATCTATACCACCTCCGGCGCCATTTCCGATTACATCACCTTCTACAACAACAGCACCAAGGCGCTCGGCATGGAAGACTACACGATGAGCGACAACGTGGAGATGACGTTCCTCATCGACAGCATCGACAACCTCGACCTGTTCGAGTCGGAAAACAAAGGGCTTTTGCCCCTGGGATACAAGTTCACCGACAACCGTGAAAACCTGTCCGAGGTCGCTAAACCCATGCAGAATATGACGCTGATTGCCAATATTATTCTGTACGTGGCCGTCGGTGCCACCGTGATGATCATCACGCTGCTGATTACGCTGTTCCTCAAAGACAGACGCCGTGAAATGGGCATTTACCTCTCGCTCGGCGAGCGCAAATGGCACATTGCCGTACAGATTCTGACCGAGGTATTGGTGGTGGCTGTCGTTGCCGTTTCCCTGTCGCTGTTCAGCGGCAACGTTTTGGCCAAAGGCCTGTCGCAGGACCTGCTGGCTGACCAGTTGGAAGGCACGGACGAATACTACTATTACGATGACATCGTTTCCGGTGAGGACGTAATGGAACAGTACGATATGTCCCTGGACGGCCGTACGATTGCCCTGATTTATATTGTGGGACTGGGCTCTGTCCTGGTTTCCACGCTTGTACCCGTGGTGGCAACCCTGCGCCTGAAACCGCGCGAAATTTTGATGTAAGGAGGATACAACCATGAATAATCCGATTTTATCTTTGGAAAACGTATCCTATTTTTACAAGGACGGCGACGCCAGACGTTACATTTTGCAAAACGTCAATTACGGTTTTGAAAAAGGCAAGTTCTATACCATTTTGGGCGAATCCGGCAGCGGTAAAACCACCCTGCTCTCCCAATTGGCCACATTGGACCGTCCCGGTGAAGGCCGCATCCTGTATAACGGACAGGATATCCGCCAAATCGGCTATGCCAAATACCGCCGTAACAACATCAGCATCGTCTTTCAGGGGTACAACCTGATCCCGTATATGACGGCCGCAGAAAACCTGATGGTCGCCATGAGTACGACCGACAATGCCATTCCGAAAAACAAACGCCAAACGGCCCTGAACGTATTGGAGTACGTCGGCATCGGTGCCGACAAGGCCAATCGGCTGGTCACCAAACTCAGCGGCGGTGAACAGCAGCGCGTCGCCATCGCCCGCGCCATGACCACCGACGTCGACGTCATTTTGGCGGACGAGCCGACGGGTAACCTGGACGAGGGTATGCAGGGCGAAATCGTCAATATGTTTGCCACGATGGCACACGAGTTCGGCAAATGCATTATTGCCGTCACGCACTCGAGCGCCGTTGCCAAACGTTCCGACTGTGTTGTGAGATTGCAAAAAGGAGAATTATTCGAAGATGCCGAGTTTTTTGGAACAAATCAACAATAAAGCCCAGGAAGAAAAAAACGGCAGCACAGAGCCGTCCGTCAATCATATGGCCGGTGAAACCGCACCTGTACGGAACCCCCCCGAAGACACACCGCGTCCTGCGGACAGCGTGCCGACGGCGCCTGCCGCAGATCAAAATGCAGCGCCGCATACGGCACAGCGCGAATCCGTGTCCCGTCCCGGCGGCGGCATTCGCTCCGTCGACCACGTGGCCGTCGTGGACCACAGTTTCTTTTTCAAAAAAGTGTGGGCCGTCATCCTGTGCCTGCTCTTGGTCGTTGCACTGGCCGTGGGCGCCATCGTCGCCGTCATGCAATTCCGCCGCGTTGCCGTAAAGGACTTTACCGGCCGCACCATTGCCGAGATGCGCAAGTGGGCAACGGAGTATAAAATCGTTTTGGATGAGGCCACTGTCTACGATGAATCAGCCACCGAAGACGTCATTCTTTACCAAGATATCACGTCGGGCAAAATCGCACCCAATGCCGTCATTTCCGTGACGTACAGCAAGGGATGCGACCCTACCCTGCATATTGACTTCCCGGACGTTGCGTCCATGACAGGTGCCGAAGTCAAAGCCTTTGCCGAACAAAATAAACTGCTCGGTGTAAAAATCGTTGAAGAAAACAGCGACACCGTTGCCAAGGGCGGCGTCATTCGATACGAGTTCGCCAGCGCCGCCGTTACCGAGGCCACGTTCAGCCGCAGCGACGCGGTCACCGTGTACGTATCCAAGGGCGAAGCGCGCCCCACCAACCTGGTCAAAATGCAGAATTTCGTCGGCAAAACCAAGGACGCTGCGCAAACCTGGGTTGCCACTGCAAAACTGACACAGGTTCGTTACGTTTCCGTCATGGCCGATGGCGAACCGGGTACCGTTATTGCCCAGAATATTGAGGCAGGCACTTTAGTGGAAACCGATGCCACGATTGTCTTTACCATCGTCGGCACCAACGGTGTGATTGTGCCCGATTTTTCGGGGATGACGCAGGAATCTGCCAAAGACGTCAGCGGTTTGCGCGTCAGTATTGTCAACGTGTATGACAATACCGTCCCCTACGGTGCTTTTGTCGGGCAAAACGTTTCTTCGGGCACGCTTGTGGATACTGACACAGCCGTCACCGTGCGGTACTCACTCGGCCGCCCCTATTTGGAAGATCTCGTCGGCAAACGTGAGGATGAAATTGCACGTTTGATTTATGAGTACAACCAAAAGGGCGCCGCCTTTACCTATACGACCATCTACGTTGACAATGACGCTGCCAAGGGCAGCATCGTCGCCGTATCCCGCGGCGGGGAATTCGTTGCCATCGGCGAAGCCCTAACGTTCAGCATCAGCCGCGGCAGCACGACTGCTGTCGCAGTACAGACAGTGACCGTATCCGATTACAGCACCGTCAAACAAAGTGAAGCGCAGGCTTTCAATCCCGCCTTTGCCGTGACTGTGAAAACAGTCTACAGCGACACCGTTCCCTTCGGCGGCTTCATTGCCCAGTCCCTGCCCGCCGGCAGTGCCGCTGTCAAAACAAGCGACCCCACGGCCATTACCCTGACCTACTCGTTGGGTAAACCCTATATGGAGTCCCTGCTCGGCCGCAAGGAAAACGAGTTACCGTCCGTCATCGAAAAATACAACGCGTCCGGCGCCGCCTTTACGGTATCCGCACAATACGTGAACAGCAGCGAACCGAAGGGGACCGTCGTTGCCGCGAGCGTCGGGGACGAATACGTGTCTGTCAACACCGTCATCACCGTGTCCGTGAGCAACGGCACGCCGATTGCCGTCATTGCCCCCGATTACTCCGGTATCCTGAAAGAATATGCTGCCGACGTTGACAACCGCGTCAAGGTCACTGTTGTTGAACGCTACAGTAATGCGGCTGACTTCGGCAAGTTGATTTCCCAATCCACGCCCGCCGGCACGGCCCTGCCCGCCGACAATGAAATCACGCTGACCTACTCCCTCGGTCTCCCCTATCTGGGCGATTTGGAAGACCAAACCGAGGCAACGATTGATCGTTATTTTTACGATTTCAACGTCAAGGGCGCCGATTTGCACTATACCGTCAACTTCGTCACGCCGAGCGCCGGCAATTACGTACCCTACGGTCATATCGTTTCGACCACTGCCGCCGACGGCAAAATCTCGTGCGGGTCCCATATTGTGATTTACCTTTCCAACGGGAGAGAACCTTAATTTTATGCCTATCGGAGCAATGCCTGCCGCAAAATGCGGCAGGCATTTTTGTTATCGGGCGAAGCCGTCGGTTGGCGCATCCGTCTACGGAGGCGGCAGACGCTGCACGACTGCATTGCTTGCTGATACCCTTCCTTGACAAGGGGCAGTATTTCGTGCTACAATTCCTTTACGTTCTGTAAGAACGCAGCAGCGGCGGGCGCCGCATGATCATCGAAAAACGAAGAAAGAGACAAAAAATATGCCGAACGGTAAAAACTTTTTGCGCAAAGAATCGCTGGATTTATATCTTTTCCTAAAACTGGTTGCCGTACAAATGCTTTCCTCATTGACCACCTCGCTCTGTTCGCTGGTTAACACCTATATCATCAGCAACGAACTCGGCCAGGGTGGGCTGGCGCAGCTGCAGGTCATCAATGCCGTGACCAACGTCGTCCTCATCTTTACGTTGCTCGTGACAAGCGGCGAAGTCCTGCTCATCGGCCGCGAAATATGCAAAGGTAATCACGACGCCGTCAATCGCCTATTCAGCACAACGATACTCATTTCCGTCGTATTCAGTGCCGTCGTGGGCGCTGCCTGTTTCCTTTTCACGGCACCCATTTGCTCCTTTTTCGGGGCAGATGCCGAAATGCTGCCCGCCTGCTGCAGCGCCTTGCGCGGATTTGCGTTATTCTATTTGATGCAGCCGCTGTGCGCCATATTGATCGCACTTTGCCAAATTCGTTCCAATCTTGCCGTACCGATTGCCGTCTCGGCCGTCATTTTTGTTGCAAACGTAACACTCAACTACGTTTTTCTGCACGTGATGCACCTCGGCATTTTCTATTCCGCCCTGGCCAACTCCATTGCGCAAACGGCGGCGTTTATCTTCCTTGTTGTCGTTCTGGCAGTCAAAAAGTACGTGCGTTTTTCGCTGCATAACCTGTGCCGCAAAGATTTCGGCGCACTGTTCGGCAGCGGCCTGACAGAATCGTCGGCACGCGTTTGGTCCATTATCAAAGCAACGGTCATGATTAAGATTGCGGCGTCCGTCGGCGGGACCGGGGTGCTCTCTTCCCTCTCGGTCATTTCAAGCATCGACGCGGTAACGTACGGGCTGTTTGCCAACGCCGCGGGGATGGTTATCCTGATGATGGCCGGCATTTATATCAACGAGGGCGACAGAGCGTCGCTGCGCCGCTTTGTCAAAACGATATTGATAACGGGCGTGTCCATCGCTGCGGTACTCTGCACCATCATGTTTATTTCGGCAGCACCGGCCGCGGTGATTTACAACGTAGAGAACGCGGCGACCCACGTGAAATCCCAGCATATCTACTCGTTTGCTTTCATATTCTATACGGCCTATATGATGCTTTCCACCCTGTATGCTGCGCTGGACAAGAAAAAGACTGTCAATATTTTGGCATTTCTCACGTCGCTCGTCGCTCCGCTGGCTGCCATTATCACCTTAAGCAGACTGTTCGGCATCATCGGCTTCTGGCACGGCATACTCCTGGGTGATATGCTCGCGTTTGCCATCACTTATTTGTACAATGTCTTCAAAAACAAAAAACTGCCGCGGTCCGTTGACGATTTGCTTTGCCTGGACGACAATTTCGGTGTTCCGCCCGAAGACACGCTCCTGTTGCGCATGACGAACAGTGACGACGCAACCAATGCCTCGGCAAAAATCATTGCGTTCTGCAAGGCACGCGGTATCGACGACAGAACCGCTTATTTCTGCGGTCTGTGCCTGGAAGAGATAGCCGTCAATACGGTCACGCACGGCTTTAGGCACACCAAGAAAAACGGTGCAGTGGAACTGGCTGTCATCAACAAGCCGAACACGGTGGACCTGATTGTCCGCGACAACTGCAAACCGTTCGACCCCTGCAAAAAACTGGCGTCCTATGACAAAAACGACGTAACCCGGGGCATCGGCATCCGCATCGTTACCCAAACCGCAAAGACGTCGTACAAAAACATGTACGGTTTGAACATTCTTACCATGTCGCTGGAAAAAGCAAAATAAAGGCGGCACCGATCATTGCCGGCGCAACTTTAAAAGATTTACTGCCGCACTTCTCTGCCACGGCACGGTTTGGTTGACAAACAACCGCCGGACGTGCATACGATGACGCAAATAAAGCCCCCATCTTTAGCCAAAGGAGAACGTCATGTCAATTTACGTGAAAGACGGTGGATTCCGCCTGGAAGAAAACGATTTTACCTCCGGTTTATTCTTTCCCTTTGTCCAATTGCAAACAAGTCGGTCGGAAGACGCGTCACCGGTCGTCGTCAGCGGAACACCTGAACAAACAGCCGTCACGGCCGATAAAACCTTTTGGGGCGACGGTCAACGCCGTTCGTTTCGTGTGCAGGACGCCCCCCATCGTATCGATTATGCCGTAACGGTAACGGCCGCACAAGCGGGGCACACCGCCGTCATTTTGGATATGACGTACACCAATACGGGAGACCGACCCATATGGTTAAAAGCGTGCGGTTTCCGCTGCGCCGGTCCTGCAATCACTGTCAAGGGGAATCCGGCAGACTGGTTCGTCGGCGGCATCGTGGAGGATACGCGGGTGCATCCCCTGGCGGATTATGAGAACAGCACCGAATTACAGTCCTATTCCGACTATTTTACGCTCTATACGAATGACGGGCTGACAGGGCTTTGCTGCGCACCGGTCGGTGTGCCCGCCGCCTTTTTGCAGTTTTCATTTTGCGGACAGCGTGCCGGGGCCCTGTACGACGTAACCTGCAGCAGCGACATGAGTTACGTGCGCGTCGCCCCGGGGCAGACGCGGGCAGCGCAATCCATGGCGCTGTGCGTGGGGCCGTACGACGAATGCCTGCACGATTTGTTTGTTCACATGGCCGAAACCCATGGATGCCGCAAAAGTCCCCCGCTTGTCGGGTGGTGCAGCTGGTATTATTATTTCACCCAAGTCACGGCACAAAACGTGCGGGATATTATCGGCGCGGCAAATAAAGAAAACGGATTTGCCCTTGACGTCATTCAGATCGACGACGGCTTTCAAACGGCACCGGGTGATTGGACGCCCAATGAAAAATTCCCGGGCGGTATGGCCGGTATGGCAGCCTTGGCAACAGATATTCGTGCCTGCGGTGCGCGTCCCGGCATATGGCTTGCCCCCGCCATCGTTCACGAATCCACGCAAACGGCCAAAGCCCACCCCGATTGGCTTCTGCGGCACACGGACGGCACCCCGTACCACACCAATGGGAACTGGGGCGGCACGTCATGTGGGTTGGACTTTTCCCATCCGGGGGCATACGCCTTTGCCATGGATACGGTAAAAGCCTATCGCGATGCCGGATTTACGTACTTTAAAATTGACTTCAACGAGATCGTTGCCGACGGCCGATGTGCCTATGACGACAGCCGCACGTCTTTGGAATTGTATCGTGACGTCTACCGCGGCTACCGCCGGGAAATCGGTGAAGAATGCTATTTAAATGCCTGCGCCGGCTTTTCCCGCGGTGCGTTCGGCTTTGCCGATGCCTGCCGTGTCGGCCCGGACTCCGTGGACGTTTGGGAGGGATATTGTTCGATTGCACGGTGTCTGCGCTCCGTGGGGAAAAACGCCGTAATCCGGGATACCACGTTTGCACTCGACCCGGACGTCACCTATTTACACACCAGGGTAATCACCCCTGCGGAATACCATACCTGGCACAGTTTTGTCGGGCTGCTCGGGGGGCTCACCTTTATTTCGGACCCGATTGACCACCCCGAATACCAAAAAGACGTACGACAGTTTGAAATCCTAAACCCGCCCGTGACGGAAAAAGGGTTATGCCTGCATCCGGGTGTTGACCCATGGAACCGCCGCTTCGGTTTTACGGCCAACCGCCCGTGGGGGGATTTCGCAGTCGCTATGCTATACAATCCCGAAGACGCAGCGGCGACACTCAATACGGCCTTCTACCCGTTTGAAAAAATCGGCACAAGGTTCCACGTATGGTCGTTTTGGACAGGGGAATACCTGGGCATTCGCGGCGTTGATTTTCCAATGACGCCGGAGGCGCACGACGTGGCCCTATTACGTCTGACGCCCGTCACAGACAAAAACATACCGACGGTGATCGGCACGGATTTGCATATCGGCATGGGTGCGGCCGAGATTACCGACGTCACTGCCGACAAAAAGCAGATGGTCATCACTCTGCGACCGGATGCCGGTGCACGCGAAGGCCGCATTTTCATCTATGCAAACGATCCGGGCACCTATCGCACGGAAGCCATCGGATGCAAAGCAGAGGGACAATTCGTATCCGAAAACGTCCTTTGTATCCACGTCAGCGAGCGAGAAACGGCGGGCAAACAAACGGTTTCCCTCACGTTCATCGGCCAATAAACGTATTCACCTATCAAAAAAGGAACCTCCGCACGGGGGTTCCTTTTTTCATGTTTGCCATCATCACTGGCGCGTTGCGTTTTGCCATTCTTCCTTCAGGATGCTGTACGTACAGGCGTCAACAATGCCCTGATTGTTAAAGTCGGCACAGCGCAGCGTCCCCTCATACTTCAGGCCACATTTTTTCATAACGTTGCCGGAATGGGGATTATTGGGGTCGTGCTGTGATTCAATGCGGTTGGCGCCGACCTCGTCGAACAAAAACGGGATAATCGCGGCAAACGCCTCCGAAGTAATGCCCCTGTGCCACCATTTACTGCCGATGCAATACCCGATATGCAGAATATCGAGTTTTTCGTTGCATCCGACCACGGATATCGTACCGATGGGCTCCCCGATTTCCTTGAGTTCAATGGCCCATTGATAAAAATCACCGTTTTGGCTGTCATTCACCCAATCGTTGATAACGCGCTGCGTGGTTTCCAAATCGCGGTGCGTCGGCCAGCGCAGATATTTGGTGACAGCGTCGTCGCCGGTCCAGTTGCGGAAAGCGGCCTCCGCGTCGTTTTGTCTGAACTTACGCAAAATCAGCCGCTCGGTTTCAATTGTCTTCGTCCCCAGGTGATTCATAAGGACCTCCTACGTCATACTTGCCACAGCGCCTCGTTCCGATATGGCGTAAAATCAAATTCTTTCGGCGATTTCCAAGGCAATTTGCAGTTTATCCAAATTGTGGTTGGCATCGGCCAGGTTGGCAATGCTGTAGGCATCGTCGGCAAGCACGTCGCCCGCTGCCAGGAAATCGTACAATTCAAAGCCAAAGAAGTTGCACACGGCCTGCACGCCGGCCAATTCCATTTCGACCGCGATACACCCCTCGCTTCTTCTTTTCTTCACCAGGTTGACGGTTTCGCGCAGCATGGAATCCGTGGTCCAAACCCGCCCCTTCACGTACGGAAGAGACAATTCCTCAAAAATGCCGGCGATTTTGTCCGCATTCTTTACAGCGATATAGTCTGCCGCCGGGGCATAGTAATAGGACAACCCTTCCCCGCGGTAAGCGTCGGTCGGCACAATAAACTTACCGGCCGTTTTTGCCCCGTCCAAACTGCCGCACGAGCCGAACATAATGAATTTGTCCGCACCCGTTAAGTGATTGACCTCGGCCACGTTCCCGCCTGCCAAGGCGGACCCTATCGGGGACAGATAAAACGCCACCTGTTCGCCCTTGTGCGCAAAAGCCCAAACGGGGATGCTGCCGTTGCAGGCACCTATCGTCGCAATCTGCGTACAGTCATATTGCTGCAGCATATGGTCATAAATGCTCTTTGAAAAAATCAGGATACATTTATGCACCAAATGCTTTTTCGGGCCGTAAAACGCCTCGAAATTGATAACAGACTCACTTTCAGCGTCATAAAAATCGTTTAACGTAACACTTCACCTTCTTTTTCATCCCATACCCGCGGGACAATGACACTTTTATTTTGCACGGAATAATACGGCCTCCGCCGGGGACAGCGTAATGCTCCAACCGTCTGCCGTCTTGGTCATGGCTGCGCAGGCCGATGCGTCTTTCCAAACGCCGCTCTCCGGGTCGAACCATTCCAAGTCTGCCGTGTAACCACCGAGCAGATAGGTGGATGCCGGGCCTTCATACGCGGCGCGATTGACAAAATAAACGGAGCCGTCGTCAAACGTACCGATAATCGCACGTCCTTCACCGCTGATTTCGCCCAGGCCCGCATCGGACACGTAGGCGGTTTCCCGCACAGCATCGGACAGCGCACCGTACGCAAAGACGGCTGTTGACGTCTTGTCCAGCAGTTCTTCCCCGACCTTGATGGTCTTCAGATTGGCGTATTTGGAGGCCTCGTACATTCTGTCGTCAAAGCCCTCGGTTTTAAATTCGGCGAATTCTGGCCGGTTTTCACGGAAGTAGGTAAAATATTCAATGCGTTTAAAACCGTACGCCAGGGCCAAATTCACGTTCCACAAGGTTTGTGTGGGCCCAACTTCGTCCGTATACTCGCTCCATTTATCCAATTGGACAATCACGTGACAATCCAAACCGGCATCGGCAGCACAATTGCGCACGGAAGCCAGGTTGCGCACGTAATGTGATTCCCAAACGCCGCGCTTTCCGTTCTTATCCAATACGAACGGATAATTATCGTAGCCAATGAACATGGGGCCTACCGTTTCAACGAACGTCTGTAAATAGGTTTCGTAGTCGGGCGTTCCCAGTTGTTCCGACGAGGCGTAGCAAGGAAACAAATTGACAAAGGCTTCCCGTGCCGGGTTCACCTCGTGAAGGGCCTTCACCACCATAGCGAACACGGGGAACCGTGCCGCGGACGGCTCATCCCCCAGATGATACCCCAAAAACTCACACCGGCCGGCATAGTCTGCTTCCACGGCGGCGATAATGTCGCGAATTTCTTCATACGTGTACTGATCAACGGCTGCTGCGGTTCCCAAACTTCGGATGCGCCAATCGTTCAATACGTCACACACGATGCCGTATTCGTTCAGTTTATTGATATCGGCTATATTGTCTTCAACACTCTCCCAACCGGCGTGCACGGCATTGTAGCCGCCGGCAACCAGTTCCCGACATTTTTCATCCGTGACGGGGTGAATAGACCCGCCGTACCCGCTCATCAGGAATTTGGGGAAATGATACTGCTGCGATTTAGACGTTGTCATAGGTTTCATGTTAAGATACCATCCTTTTTCGTCGTTGAAGTAATACTAAAATCGTTCGGTAGAACGACATGTCCGATTGACTGTACCAAACGTGTCAAACGGATGTAGTTCACTGTCGGTTTCTTTTTTCATTTTGTACTTTTTTTCACGACCAAACAGGAACCAGGTAAAAAAGATGCAGAAACGCCGATCTTCCCCCCCCGATAGCTGTACAACCGTACTGCGAGGGGGGAAATCGGCGGTAGGAAAAGCTCGTTCCTTTTATAATATTTCTTGTAAGTGCGAAAGCTTACACGCAAGAAATCATTATTGTGAAAATCAAAAAAGCATATATAGCTTTTCCGGTCGGCGCTTTTTTGACGGTTCCGTTATTCAATAGGAACGTTGTAGCAAGCCGGCAAAGGTACCCCGCAGCAATCCCTTGCCGCGAAAACAGGCGGCTGTGACCGCCATGCATAATGGAACGCAGCGTTTTTGCCGATGGGACGCGCTGCCGTTACGGTCAAATAGTCCTTTTCGGGCACACAGGTCGTGCAATCGATGAGGCCGTTTTCGTCCTCGATATTCATTCCGAACGCCACGTTATCCATGGCACGAACCCGGAAGCCGGGGGTAAGCCACACGCGCACGACGTTGTCGGCATTTGCCACGCGCTCCACGCGCGTCACGTTGGGCGTATCCAATCCCATTTTGCCGTACAGATTTTTGAGCGTCACCATGGCCATGCGCTCACCGATGACAACGTTGGCACCGGAACCATTGTGAATACCGTCGGTGCCGGACAAATCCAACGTGGCCACGAGATAGACGTCCGGAATCGTCATGGCTGCCTGTCTTTGCGCCTCCACGACCAATCCCCATTCACGGTCCAAATGCCCGTCGTTCAGGGCAACCCAGCGGTTGAGCTGCGCCGTAATCATCGGGAAATGACCGAATTGCTTGCGCCACAATCCCAAGATACGCTTGAAATTATCCAAATAGGATTCTGCCCGTGCGGCCTCGGCCGTATCCGAGCAGCCCTGCAGCCAAATCATACCCTTGAACGCACCGGCGTCCGCCAGGAATGCACACATACGCTTGTAACAGCCGCCGTCCTGCTCGGGGTCCCATTCGGCCAGAGCTGTTCCGCCGATGGCAGCAGGCACCAAACCAATCGGTATATTTAATTCCTCATGCAGCCGGCGTGCAAAGGAAAGTGCCGGAGAGGTACCGGAGCAGTTTTCACTGTAACCGTAGGGGCTGTCGATGGAATCGCCCAACGGGTGGACTGCCAAGGCCCAATTGCCCTGCCGCGTGAAGGCATGAACCCCCAGTGTCGGCGGGTCATAAGCAAAGTCCCTGGCGTAACCGGTCATATTGCTCTGCCCTGCCATAACGTACACGTCACCCACGCCGACGTGGTAGGCACAGTCGATACGGGTGCCCCATTCGGGCGAGGTCGTTATGGGCATTACCTGCGCCTCAAAACGGTAAAGGCCGCCTTCCGGCACGTTGACGTCCAGGCTCCATGCCGTACCGCCATCCTTGGTCTGTGTCATGCAAGTTGTCCAGGGAATCAATTCCAGGTTGTCGGTTTCACGCACAATGCGTGCGAGAATTCTTTGGTTTTCTTCAATGGCCGGCGTTTGCACACCATGGTAGCAAATCGGCGCATAGCCGTCTGCATTTCTTTGAAAAATCTGATAATTTTGAACGTTACTGTGCTGCATAGTATTCTCTCCTGTTCTTACGTTACTGTTAAAAACGCATATTTTTCATCATCAAATAACCGCGGATACGGGATAAGCGTGCGTGTAGGCGCGCTTGCCGTGATGGTCGAATACCGTGAAACGCATATATTCTTCCTCCGGAATCACGTCAAACGTCACCTCGGTCAACGCCCCGTCAACCGGCGCCGCCGCGATACGATTATTCCGGTAGCGTCCGTTCATGGTCACGTACTGTGCCGGGGAGCAGGTCAGGTGCACCTTACCGTCCTCGACGTACAGCTCAAAAATCTCGGGGCCGGTGGACGCATAGAAATGGCCCTGCTCCAAGGCGTTGATGACGGCGCCGTATTCCAGTTTCGGTGCCTTAATCATCACAAATCCGCCGAACTTATCGCAATAGGCGTTATCGCTGTCGCACCACGTGTGTGCGTCATCCGCCGCAATGCAATATAGGTTGGGGTACTTTGCCAGCATTTCCTCATACATATGGATATTGCAGTCCTCCACGCCCTCGCACATAAAGGAAATATGGTTATAGACCTCCATGGCGAACAGGCCGTGCAGCTGCCCGAAGAATTCCGGTGTAATCATGGAATAGCGCGGATGGTTGAGACTGATCAAAAAACCGTTGGCATTGGCGGCGTCAATCACTTCTTGCGCGCACTTTAAACCGAATTGCTTTTTGTAGGGTTCACCGACGTATTTGACGTCCTTAGCACGCCAATATTCCTTGTAGTAAGGCGTCGCTGCCGCGGCGTAATCAAAGCAAACCTGTGTCAGGTTATGCGGTTCCTTGGCGAACAGGTTGAACTCGATGGTGCGGGCAACCGGATACCCGCCCTCCACGCTTTCGATGATGGCGTATTCATAGGACGTCAGGGTCAAAAAATTATCGTCATTGAGGTCCGAATGATCAACCAGCAGCTCGTGGTCGGTCAATGCCAAAATCTGATAGCCGTGACGGACGTACATTTCTTTCAGTTGAGCCGGCGTCAGTTGACCGTCGGACACCGTGCTGTGCGTGTGCAAATTTGCCTTGTAAAAAGAACCCGTACCCGGGAGCAAATCCAATTTAGCCATAAATAGCTCCTTTCCGCCTGCGGCGGCTTCGTATTTTTACGTTTAACAACCGGATGAAAGCACACCGGCTTGGAAATTGGTTTTAATAAAGCTGACGGCAGACGTGAGCGCATCGCGGCTCATAGGCGCGCCGAACATCTCGATGGAAAGCCGGCCGTCATAACCGTCGGCACAAAGCGCGTGCAAAAAATCCGCAAGAGGAAGACATCCCTGCCCCGGGACACAGGGGGTAAGGTCGGTAAGCGACGTTCTGTCTTTGACGTGAACGTGCACGATTTTCTCTTTCAGCAACGGGTACGTTTCCATTAGGTTTTCACCGAAAAAGATGAAGTTCCCGGTGTCAAACGTAAACGACAGCCCCGGTGCTTCCGCGGCATACGCCAAAAGGTCGGTGCAGCCGCCGCACGGGATGTTATTGTTGTCAAAATCCTCGAAAGTGACTTTTATGCCGTATGCCGTGGCTTTTTCCGTTAAGGAGCGGAGCGATTTTATGATTTTTGCCTTTGCAACGTTTTTATCGGCTCCTGCGGGATAGTGCATGGCGTATACCATCAAAAGATTTTCAATGCCGTATTCCTTCATCCGCACAAGTTCGTCTTCGGCTTTCGAACCGAGGAGCGTTATCCCGTTTTCGTCGGTGAACAAATATACGGCGAATGCCATGCCGAGCGAATGCACGTAACGTGCGAAATCCGGTCCCGCTGCGGCAAGGTCAACCCAGTTCATTTCGAGATATTCGATGCCGACCTCTTTTGCAATCGGAAGTACCTCTTTGCAGTCTTTGCCCTGCCAAATGCCGGACGTTAAATTATCGTAAAAAATGCCTATTTTCATATCTTACCATTCCATATCGAACGAAAAATCAATTTTCCCCGTTCTTTTCTATGATGATTGCGCTCACAATGCTTTATGCATTCCAAGCTGTCGGCGTTACAACGTAACCGTATGCAGAATCATTTTGGCAACTGCCCTGTGGCAGTTCACTTCTTTGGGTTGGGGAACGATGAGTGGCAAGTTCTCCCGTTGAATACAGTCCCTGACCATATCGCGGATTTCCTGTGTGGTCTTTTCGGCAAGCACGGCAAGCGTCACACCGCTGCGCAGATACAGTTCGGCACGCAACAGCCTCACCCCGGGAAGTCGCAATAGGTTCGATAGGTCGTCATACTCTTTCGTCCCGAGATACCCTTTTATTTCTTTCAATTTAGACGGATTGAAATCGTAGATATGGATATAGCGGGCAAAAAGACCTGCCGTCGGATTGCCCAGTGCCGCACGGATTTCTTCCGTCACCGCATCGGTGACCAAATCTTTTCGGGTCGCACCGGCCTTTTCCAAAATGGCTGCCAATGCATCTTTGTACGCAATCAGGGGATAATATCGTTCCATCACGACGTCCCGTTCCAGGGCCCCAATCAGGTCATCCAAATAATAATTATCGTTCATTTTTGACACCCCCTTGGGTCACAATGTAAGTGTACGACACGCACCTTACAGGCGGTTCATCACAGCCCGCAGACCAATGCCGGGCATATGAAGGGCCGCAAGACCGTCATCATAATGCTTTTTTGGGGCACTCTTTAACGCACTCCATGCAAAGAATGCACTCCGTCCCGTTTTCCCGCCGGCGGGAATTATCCGTCACGTCAACGTCCATGGGACAAACGCGTTTGCACTTGCCGCAGGAAATGCATTTGTTTGTATCGCATTTCACACGAAACAGCGAAAAATAGCTCATCGGTTTTAAAAATACCGTAATCGGGCAAACGTATTTGCAAAAGGCCCGATTATCTTTGAAGACAAGCGCCAAAATAATGCCCGCCGCATAATACAGAACGTTGCCGATGATAAAAGCCCAAAACATAATCCGCTCTATATTGCCCGCGTGCGAGAGGAACAGCGCTGCCACAAACACAAGCGAGGCAGCAAACGTGATATAGCGGATAAACCCGATTTTCTTTCGCGGTGTTTGCGGCCGTTTATACGGCAGGAAGTCCAGCACCATTGCCGTCCAACAGGCATAGCCGCACCAGCCGCGGCCAAACAGCAACGGCCCAAATATCTTTGCCACGGAATAATGAATCGTTGCCGCTTCAAAAACGCCGGTAAACAGGTAATACCAAAATCCCTCGATTTGCATATTTTCCTGACAGATAACGCCGAGATACACCAGCATATATAGGCCGACCAACAGCTGCACAATCCTGCGTGCGTGTTTACAGTTCTGCCCGAACAGAAACAGTCCCAATGAAATGGACGTGCCGATATAACTGAAATTTAGCAGATAAAAAAGGTTATCTTTCGTCAGCCAAAGCGCCACGGCAATGATTTCAAAAACCAGCCACATACCCAATGGAAGCAGCCATTTTTTTATTTTTTCCACGCTAAACCTCCACCGATTCACGGTTCGTTGACAATCTACCCGGAGCATCGAAAATATAGCACACAACGGCACACCCCGTGCCGTGCCAAACGATTATTTTTGCATCACCGCATGGATTAATGCGTTAAAACGTTTTGCAAACACAGGCGGAACGTTGTGGGCGGCTTTGGGCCATATCTGACAGCTGCAGTTTTCATTTTCGGCAGCCATCCGTTTGACGGATTCAATAATGGCAGGGTATTCTTTTCCGCCGGCCAACGCAATAATCGGGATTTGAACGGAACGAAATCTATCGTCCAAAACAATACCGTTATCAACGGAGTTTTTCACGGTATCAATGCTCATGTTCTGCATTTGATTGACAAACTCCGCCCTTTGTTTTTTGGGCAATCCGGCCATGAACGCAATCAGCCTGCATTTTCTTTTGTTTTGCATGCTATGGAACTGATTTTCATTTTGTTCCAATATACGCGGCATTTCTTGCTCGGATTTGAGCAGCCACGGACTGATGATAATAGCCCGCTCAAACAAGTCGGGCCGCCTACAAACAAGTTCGTAGGCGAGCTGTGCACCGAGAGAAAAGCCGATCAGCGTCACCGGCTTCCCAAAAACGGCAATATACTGTACGAGTTCAGCAACAGCGCTTTCGGTGCGGAACGTTTGGTCCGTATGATTGCCGTATCCCATAATATGCGGCACAATCAAATGATATTTTTCTGCAAGAGCGTACTGACGGCCGAAAGTATGAACAATAAATGCGCCGTGCAGCATGACGATAATCTGCTCGTTTTGCTTACCGTATTCATCTGCATACATAAGCTTTTCCTCTTTTCACATAACGATTGATCGATACAAAAAACGTTTTATTTTTGTATGATTCTCAGAAAATACTCATCATTTCCCGCAAACGTACCTGTTCTATTGAACCCGTGTCTTTGGTAAAACTCTGCGGCCCTAACGTTGTCTTTATGGCAGCCCAACGCGATGGACCGTTTGCCAAAGTCTTTGTACACCTCTTCAATTGCCCGCTCCAGTATCTCGCCGCCAAGTCCCCGGGAACGGAAGGCTTTGTCTATGACAAACCCCATCAGCCGGTAAAACGGTTCCCTTTGCATCTCGACCGGGTCGGTATCCCATGGGATTGCTTCGCCGAGCAGCAACAGCCCTACGTACCGGTCGTCCGCTTTGACCAAAAAAGAATGACCGATACACCTGTGCCTGACGCCGTAATCCGTGACGTCCATAATTGTATCCGCCGTATCGACAAACGACACCGGGACGTCCTGCCGGTCTATTGCTTTTGCATATGTTAAATTGTCATGCGTTAATTCTTCAAAAGATAATTTCATTTTCTTTGGTGCATTCTTTCTGTTTTTGCCATATACAATATGCAGTATGCGGCAATCATTTCTATATTCGTTCAAACTAGTATCATTATATCGTATCTTGCCCAAAAAGAAAAGCCGACTTTTTTATTTTCTAAAAAAGTCGGCTGAAAAGCTGCGGAACAGATTTATTTTTCTTCCTGTTTTTCGGGGAACGTTACCGTGCGCGTCTCGCCGTTTTTCAAAAAGACTTTTTGGAAACCGCAAAGGCTCTTGTGCGGGATATACTCAAATTGCAGGACGGTATAGTCGGTATCGTACGGCCCGTTGTTCGTAAGCATCACGATGTTGGCATCCTGCCACGTTTCCCGGATATCGGAGTAGGTCAAACCAAACCCGAAATCATAGACGCAGGTACCGCGGAAGAATTTATAGGTGCGGTTTTCCATGCTGTAATCTTCAAACGGCGGCAGGTCGTCGACGCTGCGGTAGAAGCTGACGGGCAAGCGGCCGCTCGGCGAATAATCGCCGAATAGAATATCGGCCAGGGCATTGCCGCCCTCGGCACCGGGATAGAAGCATTGCAATATGGCATTCGCGTGCTCTTTGGCATAGGAGAGATTGAGGCAGCTGCCGCTGACGTTGACGTAAATCACGGGCTTGCCGACCGCACAAACGGTCTGTACCAGGGCCTGTTGGAACGGCGGCAGTTCCAGGGTGCGTTTATCCCCGCTCACACTGATAGAAGCGGAAGCATCCCCTTCCTCGCCCTCGATAAACGGGTTCAGCCCCACGCACAAGATAACCGCATCCGCTTTAGCGGCAACGATGGCAGCCTCCCGCAGTTCGTTTTCGGGGATGTGCGGGTTTTCACTGTACGTGTGTGCGCCGCAGCTGTACAGCACACGCCCGTGCGAGGCGTTTTGAATGCCGCCGAGCAGCGTGGCATAGCGGGACGGCGCCCCGTTGTAGTTGCCCAGCAGCACGCTTTTGTCATCGGCATTCGGACCGATGACGGCCAGCGTCATATCTTTGCGCAGGGGGAGAATGCCGTCGTTTTTGAGCAGCACCATACTCTCCCGCGCCACTTGGCGGTTGAGAGCGCGGTGCTCTTCACAATCGATGATATCATAGGGGATCTTGTCGTATTCGCAGTCGGTATCGAACGTGCCGAGGCGGAACCGTGTTTCGTACAGTTTTTCCACACCGGCCGTAATGGTTTCCTCGGTGAGCAGCCCCCGCTTGTAGGCCTCGGTAATCCACGGAGCCGGGCCGTTGTCATCCAACAAATAGCAGCCGTTGTTGATGGCAAGCGCGGCGCTTTCGGCCGTATCCGCCGTGACCTTGTGGCCGCCGTTCATATCGGAAATGGCGCCGACGTCGGATACGACGTAGCCGGTAAAGCCGAATTCTTTAAACAGAATATCGCCGAGCAGCGTGGGACTGCCGCAAGCCGGTTCCCCGTTGACGCGGTTGTAGGCGCCCATCACGGCGGAAGGATCGGCGTGGTCGATGACGTACTTGAAGGCGGCAAGATAGGTTTCGTACAAGTCTTTCTGATTGACCTGCGCGTCAAAGCAATGGCGCAGACTCTCCGGGCCGCTGTGCACGGCAAAGTGCTTAATCGTGGCGTCAAGCTTGCGGTATTTGCCGCTGCCCTGCAGCCCTTTGACAAACGCTGTGCCCATCCGTCCCGTCAAATAGGGGTCCTCCCCGTAGGTTTCGTGACCGCGGCCCCAGCGGGGATCGCGGAAGATATTGATATTCGGCGACCAAAAGGTCAGCCCTTCGTAAATGTTCGTATCCCCGAACTTTTTATAGGCATTGTATTTGGCACGCGCCTCGTCCGAGATCACCGTCGCCACCCGATACAGCATAGCGGGATCAAAGGAAGCAGCCATGCCGATGGCCTGCGGGAAGACGGTGGCAGTACCCGACCGTGCCACACCGTGCAGGCACTCGTTCCACCAACAGTAAAAGGGGATGCCGAGGCGCTCGATGGCCGGTGAATTGTACTGCATTTGCGAGATTTTTTCCTCGAGGGTCATGCGTGATACCAGTTCTTTTGCTCGTTCCAAAAACGTCATAATTAATCCCCCTTGCCGCCTGCGGCGGTTTATATTGATTTAGCATAAAACACGTAAAGTGTTGGCGACAGCCTTTTCTAAACGCTATTGTACACAATCTGCGCCCGACTATCAATACCTGCGTAACAAAATAACCGGACAAATTTTTACCTTGCCGACAAAAAAGGGGGGGCACGCCTAACGTGCCCCCGATACGGCGCAATTTGATAACGATTGCAGCCATTTACGTATTATACGGTTTCAAATGCGCGGATGAGTTCGTTTCTTGCCTTGCGGAAAGCATGCGGATCGTACTCCACGTCCTTGAAACTGCGGAACACGGAGGTACAAATTGCATCTGCCTTTGCCTTGTCTTTCTTTGAAAGGGCTGTCAGCATTTCGAATTCCTCCGCACTGGCGCGCTGATTTTCCAGCCGGACGGACATCCACGGCTCGCCGTCACCGGGATAGACCACGTGGGTGTCTCCCGCCGGCAGGTAGCAGACGCTGTCGGCATTGTGATGTTCGGGACAGTTCTGCTTGAAGGGGTCCTGGCCGGGCATATACGCATTTGCTGCCCAATGCAAATACCCGGTTAAATGATAGAAATAGTTTGCCCAGAAATGATACCGCGTCGCCAGTAAAGGATAGTCCATGTAACGGTTGATGTAGCCGTTGCCGCGGGGAACGCAGCAGTCGTAATACCACATCTCATCGCCGTTGGAACGGAAAATTTCAAATTCCTTTTGATGCGTCTGATATTCGCTGTTCAAAGGAATCCAAATATCAATCGCACCGTGAACGGGGCCGAAGGACATGGCGTCCAACAGTTTCAAGGACGGTGCCAGTTTGCGGACAAGACCGCAGAGGGCACGATATTCGGTAGCGTTATGTTCGTTGGGTTCATCTGCAATGCCGAGAATGAACTTGTCACTCCACCCGCGGTCGGCCAGAAATTGCACCAAGGCGGGGAGCATCTTGGCAAGATACTGATAGCATTCAAAACTCATGGAGGATAGTCCAGCCACCAAAATTTCGGAGGCGGACCAACTCCTGCGGTAGCCCAGACCGAAATTGAACTTGGTATAGCCGAGCGCAATGGTGCGCTTCATAAAGGATTCCATCGCTGAAAAATCGAATTCCCATTCGCCCAGGTCGTTCTTTTTTCCGGTGGGTCCCGGGCAATAGAGCATATTTTGATGGGAACGGCGCAGCATCTTCAAATACTGTTCGTCCAGGCGTTCAAATTCGGGCGAACCGTACTTAACGTGGTGATACTCGGCGACAGTACCCTGCCTGTATCCCATAATCACCGTCAACGTTTCATCGGGCACCACGGCACAACTGATTTCCAGCGTGACGGGAACGGTTACGTCACCTGCGCAAACGGCAGCGTTGCGGATACCGACGGGGGCATCCTTTTCCACACGTTCCGAGAAGTAAACGGCGCAGACCTTATTCTTGACGGTAATCACACCGTCGCGGGCAGGTTTCAAACAGTCGTACAGCTGATACGGCGCAACCCGTTCCGGCTGGTGAGGCGCCATATTGTTTTCATCCAGCCCGTGGTTACGTTCCACGGTAACGTCTACCATTTCGTAGATTTCGGGGTTCCAACCGTCACAGGTGATTTTCAGCGTATCCCCTTCCACGTCGGTAAACATAATCTGTCCGCACAGATAGCTGTTTCTCGGTGCAAGCAGCGACATGGTGCTCTTGGCACTGGGGTACTCGGTGATATCCGGATACAGGAATTCGCTGACGTCTACACATGCATAGCGCATAGTCAATTCTCCTTTGGTTTATTTTTTAATAAGTGGATATAAAACGCAATGATGAAATTGCTTTCCATAGAAAACTGTACTTTTTGTCTGCTCTGTTGTCGGTTCATTAGGCTGATAAACAGTAACGGAATACTGTTTTTATGAGAAATTCAAATCATACGGAATACCTTTTATCACTGTCTTTCAAGCCTCTTAAAAAACAGGAAATACGTCAGCAAAGCATCAATCATGGTATCATAAAACCGCAATCTGTCAAAAAGCAAAATACTTGAAAGAACGGATACCATGACGAAACATCTCTCCGAATTCTGATTTGTCGTTATCATTATATCCTAAATCGGCAAAAAAGAAAAGCCGACGTTGATTATTTTCGAAAAAGTGGACTGAACGTTTTGTTCACACGACGGTTCCATTGCGATTGATACGCTGAACCTTTATTATATTTCCATTGACATACCGATATATATGCGGTAAAATAAACTCATCTTCAACCGAGGAGGGTACAATGATGATCTATTGGAAACAATGCCTGCTCATCCTGCTTGTTATTTTGACCTGCCTGCTTACCGCATGCGGTGACAACACACAGAAACCGAATCCGGACGCGGATAACACACCCGATATCAGCAGTGAAACCGATCAACCGGATACGGAACCCACGGACACACATCCGGAAGAACCGCTGCGTGAACCGGTTGCTCCCCTGGTGCAGGGAAACACAGTAACGTTGGAGACCGGCGACGTAAGACTTGTCGTTGAAGGACAAAAAAGCAACCTGGTCATCAAATCTTTCGCAACGCTTACGGGTGAAGAACTTCTGCCCGGCGATTCGGATTTTGCTCTGCCGGGGACAGTTTGGACCGAAGCTAATGGGGCCAAAGAAATCACATGGAAATATAAGAACGTGGACGTCACCGAAAGTGTCGAAAACGGCACGCCTTTATACACGGTAACGTTTCGTTTTTCCGGCAAAGCCTATGGCATCACGAGCGGTATCGGACTTGAAGTATCGTTCCTGACACGCCCGCTTATTGACGGCCCTATTGAAGTACGCTCCACTTTCACAAATGATTCCGACGTAAACGTACAAATCATTCCGGGCACATTCGCCTCCATTACGCTTTCCAACGTCGGCGACGTCGTACAAATTGCCAAGGAAAGCGGTATGGCAGAGGGGTACGTCAGATCCGACGATAAATCGTATAACTTCCAAGGGCCCGGCATCTATCGCCGGCGTCTGACAGACGGGGATGAACCTACCGTTGCCTGGGTAACGACGTTCGGCGGTTTCAACATGTCCGGCTACTTCCCCATGATCTATATGACAGGGGAAACGGGCGGTGCTTACGTTGCACTCGAATGGTCTTCCGGCCGTGTGATTGCCACTCCGGTGGGAGATACTATATCTTTCACGGTCGATATGGATGCAATCAGTAAGTTGGACCTGGAAATTGAAGATAACCAATACACAGGGGCCTCCGTTCGAGGAAATGCTTTCCAAACGCCTGTTGACACAGGGGATGCCTTCCAATTCCCTTCCATTTACCTCGGTGCCTTCAACGGCTCGCTTGACGACGGCAGTAACGTGTTCAAGCATTGGTTCTTCGATTGTAAGGCTCCCGCCGCGCTGCGCGACAATCCGAACGAACCGCTGTCACAGATGGACGTTATGGCGGGGCTGAACAACTACGGTGTTGAATCCCTGAAGTGGGACTATGGTTGGTGGCAAAGTGAAAAAGTCAGTTCTTGGAATTCCAGAGAAGGTGCGTGGGCGTTGAGCGACACTTGGTATCTACCGATGAACAATTTGACGACCATGGCAGAATACGGTGCCTATCTTCAAGAGCAAGGCATCAATTGGACTGTTTACGTATTGCTTCACGATACGCTGAATGCGAACGGGGTCGCCACCGACCAATACGGGGAGTTCAATTCGGTGACACATCCCGACTGGTTCTCGGATTCATTAAATGCCATCGGTATGGGGCGCTGTGCCGACCTCGGCAACGTGGAATGCGTTTCGTATTTAAAAAAGGCGCTGACACAATTCTTCACAGATAACAAGATTGGTACTTGGCGTACAGATTTCAATCCGATTGTCTTCTCTTCCAATCAACGAAATCGACATACAGCCAACGGCACCGACGTCATGTATTGGTCCACGTTCGGCTTCCGTGAAATTGTTACGCATTTATATGAAAACGTGCCGAATTTCCGGTATGAATCCTGTTCATCCGGCGGCTCGATGAAGGATTTGTTTACGGCTACGCTTGCCGTATCGATCAATAACGACGACAGCGCGAATTATTTCAGTTTGCGCACAACGTTTTATGACAGTTCCTACGTCATTCATCCCGCGCAGCTGCAGGAACCCAGCAACTGTGATTTCTTCAATCCCGACGTTTCAACGTTTTATCCCGTCGTAACGACCACGGCTCCCGAAAGCTTTGATTTCAAGGGGACCATGTTGGATATGGGCTTCCGTTCTATGCTGCTCGGTTCGCCGATGTTCGGCTCCTGGACGGGGCAAACCGTACTGGAGGATTATTACCATCACTATTCCGCCCTCTACGCAGAAAAAGTTCGTCCGCTGGTACGTGATGGGGAACTCTACCACATTCTGCCGCGTCCCGACGGTGTCAACTTTGACGGCGTCATGTTCGCCGACCCCGACACAAAAAACGAAATCAAGGGCTTGGTCCTTTTGTTCAAACCTTCGGAAACCCCCGGTAACGTCGTGCATCTGACGTTTGACGGTCTATTTGCCGACACAACTTATCAGTTAACATTTGAGGACCGTCCCGAGCAAAACTGCACCGCAACGGGCGCCGATTTGATGAGCATCGGGCTGGACGTAACGATTGAATACGTCGGTTCTGAACTGATTTGGATCACCGAAGCAAAATAAATTTTCCATAAAAAAAGCACTTGCGACCGCAAGTGCTTTTTTATGTTTGCCGCACAACCGGCATTCGTCGTATAGTGCTTATAGACAAATCGGGGACTGTCAAGCGTTTGGCGTTTCGTCGGATGCCTTTTTCCAAATCAGGCATTCGCAGTCATAACAATAACAGGCCGGGGAAGAAGTCTCCCACATAGTGTCCGTTATCTTGACGTCTTTTTTGTTCCACGGATTTTTCCAAATCCATAAGAATTTTTGATCGGGCGAAAAAAACACACCCTTTGCCCCCTGAATAAAGCCATTCTCCATTTCTTTATCGCAATACGGACATTTCATTCTTCTCTCCCCCGTAAATTACAATTTATCTATCCTAATCTCCAAAA
>DCGU01000097.1:5561-7530 GCA_002315325.1 Clostridiales bacterium UBA1770 | reverse complement strand
TTGCGAAAAATTCTTGACATTACCCTTTTTTGAATATGTATGTTCGTTCTGAAATGATGGTAAAATCAAATCCGTTATTAACACTCGCACCAAAAAAGTCTCGGCAGTTTGTAACTGCCGAGGCTTTTTTGATTTAAGGTTATATGATGCAGAACCACGCAAACGGCTCTGTCCGTTTGCACTGTTGGCGCCAAGTGAGAATCCGCATGCACCGCACGTTCGCGCCAACTATGGTTCGTAAATCGTAACACTAATTGATAATAATGACAATACAGTGTTGGAACAATAGCCGAATTAAAATTCCTTTATTTTCAACATGAGGAACATAAAATGCGAAACCGATACTTCGCATTTTCAGATAATAGAAATGGGTGGGCTTTATGAATCGGCTTTCATTATTTCTGCAAAACCAATCAGTTTTATTCTGTCATTTTCCGCCGCTTTTTCAATACACCCTTTGGTAAAGCCGGACTTGGAAAACAGATACAAATATTTATCGGTATAGCTGAACAAATTACTGCGTTCAGTCAGCGTTTCAAGCACGCCGACGTCCACCTTTTCATTTGTCCACTTGCATTCCGCAAACAGGGCTGTGTTTGCATCCTGCTCGCCCATGATATCAATCTCTGTTTGCGTATGCTTCTTTGCGTCGGTTCCCCACCAACGACCGAGAGACGAGAAAACAACCGGGCATTGTTCGGTCAACAGCAAATGCCATAGATACTGCGTGCAGATTTCCTCAAAAACCTTGCCCATATACTCCGAAAGAAACGGCGCTATCCGTTTATAGGCAAGGTCAGCAGCCCCGCGGGCAATGATGGAATTATTCTCCGGCACGAAACGGTACCAAAAGCGGAACATATTATCGTCAATCACATAAATCGCCTTCTTTGCGGTCTTGTCTCCGTACGGCGTTTCCTTACGCAGAATGCCGAGCATAAGGAGATTTTTGATATAGACGGCGCAGACGTTCGCCGGCTCACCGACCTTGCTTGAAATCTCCGACATTTTGGTCGAACCGGTGGCAATCGCCGATATAATTGCATTGTAGATAGCCGGCTCTCTGACCTCCTGTTTGAGTAGGTTTGTCGGTTCCTCGTATATGGCAGACATCGAATTGAGATAAATATTCTTGATATTATCTTCAACGCTTAGTTTGTCGTTTACCTGCAACAGATACTGCGGCGTACCGCCGATAATGCCGTATATCAACGCCTTATCCTCTGCCTTGAAATTCTTAAAATAGCGGCAGGTTTCCAAAAAATCGAACGGAAGCAACTTTATCTGTGCGGTACGTCTGCCGTAGAGCGGCGCTTTGTAAGCAAGAACTTGGTCTTCCATATAAGACATGGAAGATCCGCAAAGAATGAGCATCAGTTTTGAAGTATCTTTGTATTTGTCAATCAGCAGTTGCAAAGTCGATGCAAAGCTCTTGGAACTGCGCGCGACGTAAGGGTATTCGTCAATGGCAAGCACTATCCGCTTTTTCTCTGCAAGCCGGAACACATATTCCAGCGCTGCCTGAAAGGAAAGAAACGTGGTTTCGGTACTGATGCCGGTACTCTCCTCAATAATGCTCTTGCTGAAATTCTCAAGGTTTTGCTTGGAATTGCTCTCAACGCCCATAAAATATATGGACTCTTTGTTCTCCAAAAAATGACTGATGAGCGCCGTTTTGCCGACACGACGGCGACCGTAAATCACGGCAAACTCAAATCTGCCGCCGGCATATAGATTTTCGAGAGTCTTTAATTCCCGTTCTCTTCCGATAAACATAAATCCGCCTCCGCTTTTACTGAAACAAGTATAACGCAAATCATAAATAATGTCAAGTATGATTTGATATATTTTGATTTGATATTGAAAAATAATTGGCAAACTGCAAGAAAGGTGATATACTCTGTATGCAGATGAAATAGATGCAGAACCACGCAACCGGCTTGCCCGTTTGCACTGTTGGCGCGCAGTG
>DCGU01000097.1:405-5496 GCA_002315325.1 Clostridiales bacterium UBA1770 | reverse complement strand
GTTCGTAAATCCGGTCACGCAGACCAAAAATCCTCGGTTGTCTTTCGACAGCCGAGGCTTTTTTTGATTTAAGGTTATATGATGCAGAACCACGCAAACGGCTTGCCGTTTGCACTGTTGGCGCGCAGTGAAAATACACTTGCACTGCACGTTCGCGCCAACTATGGTTCGTAAATCCGGTCACGCAGACCCAAAATACCCGACAGTCCTTTGATATGCACTCCCAAAAGTCAGAAACTATTGGACGTGCATATTTTTTTCTCTTTCCGGGCAGTTTATTCTTCTTTTCCTGCAATCATATGACGTGCCAGACAAAAGCCGTACAGCTGTTCGGCAATTCGTTTGTGCCCTGCTTCATTCGGATGGCATCCGTCAAGCGTGTAGGTTTCAAAATCATCGTCAGAGTGGGCCACGTCAATGCCGAAGTCGTCATATAAGTCCAAGTATGGCACGTCGAATTCCCGGCATACGTCCTTCAAAATTGAAACGTAATCCGCCAGCGTATATCCCATATAATTGCGGGCGTCTGTGTTGTGCCCGTTATGATCGTCGCGCCAGTGGGTGCCGCCGAAATAATTACCGATCCCGCGCATTTTGTACGGCAAAATAAACAGTATATCTTTTTGGGGGTAGGTTGCACGGAGTTTTTGGCACAGGTGCCGCACGGCATGCGTGAACACCCGATCGTCGTCCGGGGCTTCACCGTCAATCGGCGTATCCGACCAGAAATAATCGTTGGTCGCACCGTAAACCACGACCAGGTCCGCGTCCTGCGGGAGCAGACTGCACCGTTCCACATAGGAAGAACCATTCGTTTTGCTGGTCCCGGATCGGGCCATCAACGTGCCCGTAATACCGAAGTTGGCTTCTTCGCAGCCAATCATTTGACTGAAAACGGTGGAGAACCTCACGGACACGTTCTCCAACCCGTACCCCATAGTAATACTGTCACCCAAAAACGCCGTTTTGCGCGGGTGCATACAACGTTCAACTGTCTGTTTCATAATACTGAAACGGCCTCCTTTATCCGACCGATATGGATTTAAGACTGCGGGGAAATGCGGTACCCAACGTATATAAAGAGAAATGGACAACCGTCCGCTGCGGAATATGACCGTTATTTCACCCGGAAAGAAAAACAACGATTATTGTTCAAAGCGTAAAACGTCGTTCACCTTCAAGTTGACCGATAAAGAAACCGTATCACCGTTTTGCGTAAAAGCGCACGGTTGACCGTTCAACGTAACCGACCTGACCTCTTTCAGGTTCAGAACGAACCGTTCCGGGCGAACCGCGCCGTACAGGACGGTAAAATCAACCGAATCGGTTTGACATTTTTGATACGTTTTCATGCTCTTCCCAACAGGTTTTTCAGCGTATGGAACGCGTTTGTGATTTCCGCGACACGGTCTTCCCCGCCCTCGCGTTCAATGGTTAAATAGCCGCGATAACCGACGGCTTCCAGCGCCGCAAAAACGGCGGGAAAATCCACGTTGCCCTGTCCGAGCGGCTTTTGGTCGCGGTGACCGGGCACCAGTCCCTGCACGTCGGGCACGCAGCCGTATACGATTTCAGGATCGACGTAGCGGTTCATTACACCGTCCTTCATATGCGTGTGCACGATTTTATCGCCCAAGCGATAGATGGCGGCTGCCGGGTTCTCCCCGGTAATCATCACAATATTGGCGGGGTCAAAATTGACACGCAGCGCCGGCGAACCGACGTCCTGTATAAACGAGGATAAAACGGACGACGTTTCGGGGCCCGTTTCAATGGCATAGAACACACCGTTCCGTGCAGCGCAATCCCCCACTTCCCGTAAAGCCCCAAGCATCATTTGATACCGCGGATGGGCGGGTGCCATCGGAACGGCCCCGATATGCCCCGTGACGATATGCACGTTCATATCCGCTGCCATTTCAATGATTTTCTTGGTTTTTTCCACGTGGTCGGCGATTACCTCCGGCGTTTTAAATCCGCCGACGTCACCGCAAAACGCACTGATTTCCATCCCCAAATCTTTTACGTGCTGCACAAAGGCACGACGTGCACCGGCATCCAACGCATCGGGGCCGTAGTCCCCTGCGGCGGAAAACTGAATGCCCACGGCACCGAGTTCGGCTGCCTTTTGCAGCGCTTCGTTCATTTCCAGGTGAAAATTATTGACAAAAATACCAATGGGATTCGTTAACATATCAGTACCTCTTTTGCGTTTTTCAATTTAAAATAATGCGGCGGTAATATCACCGTATATCTGATTTGATCTTGTTTTTACCACAGTCGGTAAAGTCAAGAACTTCGTTATTCCCCAAGAACTGCGCAGCGAATGATGCGGGTGTCGTTGTTTTCATCGCCGCAATAATAGGTGACCAGCAGGTTGCCGTTTTTCAGTTCCACAGCGGAGGGGTACCCTAAATTCCCGTCCTTCCCCGCGTCATAAATGACGATTTCCTGCGCTTCATTCAGGTCACTGAGGTCGTCCTTTACAATACGGGCACGCACGCCGTGCGGTGTGCGTCTGTAACCGTACGTCAACAATGCCCGACCGCCGGAGATAGGCGTAATGGTCTGCGGGAAGCCCCACACGTTGGTACGAACCGGTTGGCTGAAGGTTAATCCCCCATCCGTAGACGTACAGTATTCCATCAGACCGCCCTCATCGTAGCAGCGGAACAGGCAGGTCAGCGTGCCGTTGGGTGCCGCATAGAGATAGCCCTCGTCATAATAGTGGTGGTTTTCTGGTTTGGCCCGCACAATTTCACTGACGTATTTCCAATGAATACCGCCGTCCTGTGAGGCGACCAAATAATGTTTATAGCTGTCGGGTGCTTCGGTGCGAATCGGGAGCAGCAGCGTGCCGTTATACTCTACAACCTTGGAATGCATGGCCGCATTGGCATAAACCGAGCGGTCGGCACCCTGCGGAACCAGTTTGCCGTGCGGTTCCCACGTATAGCCGTTATCATAGGAGATTGCGGTGTGAATGCCGCAGCAACGCCACACGGCATCTTTCGTGCGGCTCAATTCCGCATAGGTATCGAACAAATCCTTTTCCTCGGCAAGCGGATGCGACTGCCAGGTAAAATACGACGCAAAAATACTGCCGTCCGCCAGCGTCGTGATATGCGGGTCCTGCTGGCCGATATCGTCATCCGGTGCAATCATGACGGGCTCGCTCCAGGTCTGCCCCTCGTCGGTGCTGCGGATAACAACCGCACGGGACATGGAATTGTGATGATAATGCGGCGTCTCATTCGGTGCCAACCGAAATGCCGCCAACAAATCGCCGTTTTGGCATCTTGTCACACAGGTAAACGCCGCGTATTTTTCAGGATTTTCGTAGATGGTTTTCTCACTTAAAACTTTCATAATTGTCCTTTCGGCATTTCGTCGCAAACGTTTTTAATTAAAAAACGCTGTTTTTGGCAACGGAATATGCACAAAAAATATTATTTATTACAAGGGCAATCTATACCCCCGTTTTGACAAAGGGGCGTATTACTTTACGTCATTGATAAAAAGCGTAGCAATCTCCCACGGGCCGATGACAAAATCCACGTTGCTCTCCTTGACCGCGGCCTGTTTATCAATGGGTCTATCCAACAGGTCCGTAAAGAATGCCGTGCGGACAGGGCCGTGCGTATGCAGCGTGCAGGCGCCGCCTTTGCCGGTCGTTTCGTACAGGCGCACACGGATGCCGCCGTCGATTTTTTCCACGGATGAAACCCGCACGTTTGGTGCGGAAACAGAGAAGAGTGAAAAGCGGAAAGGGGCACTGCCGTCTTCCAAGGAATAGCGATCGACGTCAAGGACGGGCAAGCGGTCATGCTCGACAACGTCCTTCAGGCTGCAGGTCGGCTGTTCATCCGCGAAGCAGAACCCGAATGCGAAATGCTGCAGCCCTGCACCGGTTGTGTCCGCGCCCATATTCCGCACCCAGCGGTCGGTCCGCGCCTGAAGGTCAATACTCTTCATCAACAAAAGCGACGTACGGCCGCTGTGCGGCACGTTTTGGAAATACACGTCACAGTCGCCCTGCAAAACGGCAACGTCACTGCCTGCCAACTTCATACGCAAATATCCGTTGGCCCAAACCTGCCCGCGCCATCCGCGTTCGAAATCCAAGAAGGACATCTTGGCGTTGGGGTCGCGTTCGGTATAGGTGATTTTTGTCGTGTCACGTGCTTCCTCCCCAAACGGGACACCGGCGACCAATGCCGGATTTTCATCACAGGGGAAATCGGCGATGAAATAACCCTCTTGTTCACGGTTGTCCAATGCCAACCGGAAAGAAACCGCGGGATTATCCCGTTCTATCACGGTGACAAGGCGCGCCGGGCTGCTGCCAATCAACCCTGCGGTTTGAAACTCCCAGCGGTACGGGCCGCCCAGCGTCATGGTTGCACCGGTCGGCACAAATACGGCCTCGCCCGTACTTTCAAAGTCGGTATACCAGGAGGGGGTCGGCTTCGTGGATACGAAACGGAGCTGCAGCAGCGGTTTATCGTGCAGCAATACCTTACCGTCCCGCTCGACGCGCGTAATGATGCCGCGCTCCAGCGTGAACTTCAGTTTCCCGGCATCCACGGTGAAGACGTCGGCTTTTTCTTCCGTTACGTCCGGCATTCTGTCCCCGTCGAATGAAACGAAGACGGTTTCATAGCCGTTCGCCGGGATATGGACCGGGCAAACCACGCGGACCTCGGAATACTGACCGGGGCGGTTGCCGGGTGTCCCCGCCATATACGAATAGATTTTCGTGAGCTGATAGGGAATTTCCGTCCCGTCGGCATCAAAGAGTCGGAGCCCCTGCACCTGTTCTTGCGACGTGATATGCAGCTCTGCCATACCGCCAAAGTCGGTGGAACTTGGGTTGATTAAGACGTGCCGACTGCGTACGCCGGTTCCGGCAAGCATGGCAATTTCGTCCCCCAATGCCCTGCACTTCTCTTCCAGCAGCGTCAGCGTTGCCTCGGTGCTTGCCAAGACACGGGTATAGTCCTCGTCCAACAGGAACTGCATGGCGTGCCCGCAAAATTCGTACGCACGCTGCCACAATCCCGCTATCTCCTGCGTATCGGCAGGGGTGCC
>DCGU01000097.1:0-309 GCA_002315325.1 Clostridiales bacterium UBA1770 | reverse complement strand
GCCCGCCACAAGGAGCGGTCGGCGCGGAACGGTGCGTTAAAGGATAATTCACAGGGGTCGATAACACCCTCCCACGTGGGGAGCGGCATTTTTTCCACGGCTGCGAGAAATCTATCCGGTGTGGAGAAGACCATTTGACCGTTTCTGTGCTTGTGCCACGTTTGCATCAGTTCCCGGATATGAATCGGTTGGTCGAAATAGTTTTTCAGCGGCAACCCGTCGTCACAACCGAAGGGGACGATAATCTCGTTGGTGTTGATGCGTTTTTCACGATTTTTTAAATGTTGTAGATTGTAAAATGAAGTTGCA
>DCGU01000085.1 GCA_002315325.1 Clostridiales bacterium UBA1770 | reverse complement strand
CGGTACGCACGGTGGTGTGAGAGGTCGGTCACTCAATTAATGGGTGACCTCCTACTCGATTATACTGTAAGATGTACGAATACGACGTAGGGCGGGGGCTTGCTCCCGCCGGTTTTTACCTGTATAATCAATAAAAAATATGGGGGTCATCAGACCCCCATAATAAGTGGTTTTGTGTTACCGGTTTCTTGCCGGCTCCGGAATCAATCGGTGACGTAGGGCAGCAAAGCAACCTGACGTGCACGCTTAATAGCGATGTTCACTTCACGCTGATGCTTTGCGCAGGCACCGGAAATACGGCGGGGCAGAATCTTGCCGCGCTCGCTGACGTACTTTTTCAGTTTAGCAACGTCCTTGTAATCAACGTAGGTGGATTTTTCTGCGCAGAATTCGCAAACTTTCTTTCTTCTGTGCATGGGGTTGCCCGAACGAGCGGGACGTACTGCATTTTCGTTTCTATCCATGATAATAACTCCTTTTTAGATTTTTGTCTGCCGTCAGAAGGGCAGATCGTCAGATTCCTTCATCTCATCGAACTTCGGTACGCCGCCGTTGGAAGAGAAGGAAGGTGCGCCGAGGTTGTCGGCTCCGGCAGGCGCATCGCCGCGGCTGTCAACGAACATAGCCTCGTCGCATACGATGTCGGTTGCATAATGCTTTTGACCGTTTTGATCAACCCAAGAACGGTTCTGCAGAGAACCGACCACGCAAATGGCAGAACCCTTGCGGAAGAACTTGGATACGAATTCAGCGGTGGCACGCCAAGCGGTCACGTTGAAATAATCAACGGCGGTCTGGGTATTGTCTTTGGACTGAAAACGGCGGTTAACGGCAATGCTGAAAGAAACGACGGAAACGCCTGTCTGCGTCTGTTTCAGTTCGGGGTCGCCGGTCAAACGGCCGCCCATAATCACTTTGTTCAGGTTGAAATTTGACATGAGGTAACCTCCTGTTTATCAATCTGGCGGTTGGGAATTACTCTGCGTCGGCAGGAGCGGCTTCTTCTGCAGGAGCAGCTTCTTCTGCAGCATTCTCGTGAGCCTTGGGTTCGAAATCAAGCTTCAGAACCAGAGTACGGATGACGTGCTCGTCGATTCTCATCAAACGTTCCAATTCAGCGGGGAAATTGCCCTCTGCCTTGAAAGTTTCCACAACGTAGTAGCCGACGGTCAGATCGTTAACCGGGTAAGCGAGGGTGCGTTTGCCCCATTCGTTCACTTCGATCACTTCTGCATTCTCGGCGATCAATGTTGTGAATTTGTTCACAGTGGCCTTGGTCTCTTCTTCGTTTACCAGGTCAACTACGAACAAGCACTCGTAATTGTTGACTACCTTTTCCATGTTTTTACCTCCCTATGGACAAGTCGACCGTGTGCATCGTGTAATTTTGTGAAGTATTTACACACGGTAAGGAGACGAACCCGCAACAAATGAATGCCGACGAGTCCGCATCAGTTGGATATTTTACCACATGAGCCCGCCGTTGTCAAGCATTTTTTAATATTATTATATATTTATATGACAAAAGCGTGACAGAATCCCTGAATGAGTTGCCATTTTTTCTGCTTTGCGGTATAATTAACGGGAATAAGCAGCGGGGAGGGCGGGACATGAAAAACAATCGCAAACCGACGGTTTGGCTCGTCTCGGTTCTTCTTTTGGCGATTGCAGTATGTTTAACGTTTTCTTCCTGCACGTCTGCATCCCCCGGGGCGGTGTACGTCAGTTTCCTCGACGTGGGGCAGGCCGACTGCGCGCTCATCGAATGTCCCGGCGGTACTGTCTTGGTGGATACCGGAACGGCATTGTCGTGGCGAACGATTTGCGCCTATTTACAGATTCGGGACGTGACGCAAATTGATTATTTGGTGTTAACCCATGCGCATGACGACCACGTCGGTTCTGCCGACGAAGTGCTGGGTGCGTTTGACGTCGGTTGCGTTGTGATGCCCGATTACGGCAGTGTGACGCCGACGGACGATTCCTACCCCCGTTTGACGCGGGCGTTGGAGCGCAGCGGTGTCCCGGTGCAATATCTCACGGCAGGGGACAGTTTCAATGTTGGGAACGCGGTTTTCGCCGTGTTAGGGCCCAACGCCGCGGCAGACGGCTCCAACGATGACAGTATCGTGCTGCGGATGACGTACGGCGGTACGTCGGTTTTGCTCATGGCCGATGCGGAAATCAAAACGGAAAACGACCTGTTGTCAACTGTCACGCCGAGCGACCTTCACGCGGATATCATCAAAATCGGGCATCACGGCTCGTCCGGGTCTTCCTCGGCGCCGTTTTTGGCCGCAGTACAGCCCGGCGCGGCGGTGATTTCCTGCGGCGTCGGGAATACGTTCGGGCATCCGGCAGCACAGGTGACGGAGCTGTTGGACGAAATGGGCGTTCTGCTGTATCGAACCGACCGGGACGGTACGGTTGTATTTGCCATCGATGAAAACGGATACGAAAAAGTGTCGAAATGACGAAAAGGATTGGAATAAAATGACAACGCCAAAACGAATTTTAATTATCGGCGGTTCCCGCGGTATCGGCGCTGCCTGCGTGCGGTATTTTGCCGCGCAGGGAGACAGCGTAACCTTCCTGTATCGAAATAACAAAACGGCAGCCGATGCGCTTGCCGCACAAACGGGTGCCGTATCTTTGCAGGCCGACGTCAGCGATGCGGCACAGGTGAATGCCGCCGTGCAAAAGGCCGCGCAGGCAATGGGCGGGTTGGACGGTTTGGTCGTATGTGCCGGTGTCGCACAAATTAAAGTGCTGAACGACGTCACGGATGAAGACTGGCGGAAAATGATAGATACCGATCTTTCCGGTGCTTTCTACGCTGTACGTGCATCGATTCCCGAACTGTTGAAAAACCACGCCGGCCGCATTATTTGCGTCGGCTCCATGTGGGGCAAAGTCGGTGCCAGCTGTGAGGCACCCTACGCTGCCGCAAAGGCGGGCCTGCGCGGGTTTGTGATGAGTATGGCCAAGGAATTGGGGCCGTCCGGTATCACGGTCAATATCGTGGAACCCGGTGTTATTGATACCGAAATGAACGCCGCACTGGACGACGAAACGCGCCGTGCGCTGTGTGAGGAAACACCGCTCGGCCGCATCGGTTTGCCGGCGGAGGTTGCCGAACTCATCGGCTTTTTGGCCTCGGATAAGGCCGGCTTTATCACGGGGCAGGCCATCGGCATCGACGGCGGCTTCGCCATCGGTTCCTAATTTTCAAAAACAATGAATGAAAGGTTTTCCAATGAAATCAAATGCGTTAAAAAATAAAGAATGGCTGTTTCCCGTTCTGTTTTTCATCATTTTTGTGCTTTTTACCGTGGCGTGCGCTACGGTAGACGTGCAGCCCGTCGGCCCCGATGGCACGTCTGTCGGGTTTGCCGCCCTCAACGGTGCCGTTCACGACGCCATCGGCATCAGTGACTTTTGGTACGATTTTTCACAGGCGCTGGGGTACGCTTCGTTTGCCATCATTGCTTTTTACGGCCTGACGGGGTTGACGCAATGGATCAAACGGAAAAATATGCTGAAAGTGGACAGTGATATTTTGGCGCTCGGCGTTTTTTATCTCATCGTTCTTGCATTTTATTTTATTTTCTCCAAAACGTCCATCAATATGCGTCCCGTGATTTTGGATGGGGAATTGAAACCTTCCTATCCTTCCTCCCACGTCATGATGGCGGTCAGCGTATACGGGTCGGCGCTGCTGCGCATCTTCCGTTCGATTTTGCCGAAAAGGGTTAAAACACCGCTGGCAATCGCTTTGGCGTTGCTGATGGTATTATTGATCGGTTCACGTCTGTTGTCCGGTGTACATTGGCTGACCGATATTCTCGGCGGCATTATGCTGTCCTGCGCCATGATTGTGTCGTACGACACGGCCTGCCGCGCGCTTGACGCGTCGGCAGCGAAAGCGCTTCTTGCAAAAAAAGAATAATGACGTTAAAAAAGCCGCCCGGTCGGGCGGCTTTTTGCGTGAAATTATTTGTTGAATTCGTTGGTAACGTCTTCCAAAATGTGGGGCGCACCGTCCGGGATAGCGTAGCCGATGTCGGCAGGCTTTGCCCAGTAAACGGCGTTGGTCAGAATGCGCTGCACGTAGGGATTATAGAAGGACGGGCAGAATTCGTGACCGGGCTGGAAGTAGAAGATTTTGCCCGCACCGCGCAGGAAGCAGCAGCCGGAACGGAAAATGTTGCCGCTGTCGTACCAGGAAGCGAATACCAGGGCATCCGGCTGCGGAATGTAGAAGGGTTCTGCATACAGCTCTTCACAATCCAGGCAGAAATGGTCGGGGATACCGGCTGCAATCGGGTGGGAGGGCATCAGGTTCCAAATGATTTCTTTGGTATCACGGCCCCAGGACAGGTTGCCGGTCGTGCCGACGACGCTGCGGAATACCTTGGAGTGGTGACCGGAGTGCATCACGATAAGACCCATCTTACCGGCGTACACACGCTGGCGGATACGCTCTACCAGGGCATCGTCCACTTCGCCGTGTGCCATGTGGCCCCACCAGAACAGGACGTCGGTGTTGTTCAGCACTTCATCCGGCAGACCCTGATCGGGGTCGTCCAATGCGGCCAGACGGATATCCAGGTCGGGCTGTTTGGAAAGGAAATCGGCTACACAGCCGTGAATGCCCTTCGGGTACAGTTTTGCAACGGCTTCGTCATGTCTTTCATGACGGTATTCGTTCCATATTGTTACGTGAATCATAACGTTACTCCTTTATGCCGGGCAGTATCGGACGCGCCCGGGTGATATTGCTCTCATTATAGCACGCAAAAACGCTTCGGTCAATCATTTTTGGCGGAAAGTCTTGCGGCACATAACAGAATGTGATATACTTATCTTCAAACAAGCAAATAATAGTTTGTTATATAAAAAGGAGAATTACCATGAATCAGAAAAAAGTTTGCGTCGTTACCGGCGCCGGCGGTGTTCTTTGCTCCGCATTTTCCAAGGAAATGGCACGCAACGGTTATGCCGTCGCTCTGCTTGACCTCAACGTTGAGGCGGCTGAAAAATACGCCGAGGAAATCCGTGCCGAGGGCGGTACGGCCGTTGCCTACAAGGCCAACGTGCTGGATAAGGAATGCCTGGAGGAAATCCATGCCAACGTTCTCAAGGACCTCGGTCCCTGCACGGTTTTGATTAACGGTGCCGGCGGCAACAGCGGCCGTGCAACCACCGCACACGAATATTTCGAGGAAGGCGATCAGGACCGCGACGATATTCTGACGTTCTTCAATCTCGACAAGTCCGGCTTCGATTTCGTATTCGACCTCAATATTAAGGGCGTGCTCATGCCGACGCAGATTTTTGCCAAGGATATGATCGGTGCCGAGGGTTGCTCCATCATCAACATTTCCTCGATGAACGCCTATACGCCCTTGACCAAGATTCCCGCATACAGCTCTGCCAAGGCCGCAGTATCCAACTTCACGCAGTGGCTGGCCGTTCACTTTGCCAAGACCGGTATTCGTGTCAACGCCATTGCTCCCGGTTTCTTCAGCACCATCCAGAACAAGGCGCTGCTGTGGAATCCCGACGGCACGCCCACGGCCCGCACCGGCAAAATTTTGGCCGCTACGCCCATGGGTCGTTTCGGCGAGCCTGAAGAATTGCTCGGCGCATTGAAGTTCCTCACCGATGCACAGGCTGCATCCTTTGTGACCGGTGTCGTTATTCCCGTGGACGGCGGTTTCTCCGCATACTCCGGCGTATAATAGCGAGGTATTGATAACATGGATATGACGAAAGTGCATCTCGCCGCGTTTGCCGACGAGGTCAGCCAAAATTTGGACGAACAAATTGCCGCAATGTCCGCCAACGGCGTGGAATATCTGGAAGTCCGCGGTGTGAACGGCAAGGGTGTCGCTTCTTTGACACCGGATGAGGCCAAGAACGTCAAGGATAAATTGGCTGCTGCCGGCTTGTCCGTTTGGTCATTGGGTTCTCCCGCCGGTAAGTCCGACATCAAGCAGGATTTTGCCGTTGAGGCAGAGCAGTTCAAGCACCTGTTGGAAACCGCTTCCATCACCGGTGCGAAGTGCATCCGTTTGTTCAGTTTCTACGGTACCGAGGGCAAGCCCGAATATCATGATGAGGTTATGCTGCGCCTGTCCCGCTTTGTGGAAATGGCTAAGGGCAGCGGCGTCGTACTGTGCCACGAAAATGAAAAAGGTATCTACGGTGATATCGCATCCCGCTGTGCCGAAATTCATACGGCTGTCCCTGAACTGAAAGCCGTATTTGACCCCGCCAACTTTATCCAGTCCGGTCAACAGACTCTGCCGGCATGGGATATGCTGGAAAAATACGTGTATTACGGGCACATCAAGGATTGCCTGGAAAACGGGACGGTTGTGCCTCCCGGAAAGGGCATTGCCCATATGGACCAATATTTGCCCCGTTTCTTTGCCAAGGGCTGCAACGTATTGACGCTGGAACCGCATTTGCAGGAGTTCTTCGGCCTGGCAGGTTTGGAAGCAGAAGGCGAAAAGAGCAAAATCGGCATGTATCACTTTAATTCCAGCCGTGAGGCTTTTGATTGTGCAGTGAATTCTTTGAAAGATATTTTGAAAGGAATCTAAACCATGAAAATGCAGATTGGTGCGCAGTTTTATACCATTCGCGACTTTTGCCGCGATTTGAACGCTTTGGACGAATCCTTAAAAAAAGTTGCCGATATCGGTTTCAAATATATTCAGCTGTCCGGCGTTTGTCCCTACGAGGCCGATTGGATGAAGGAAAGACTGGACAAATACGGTCTGTCCTGCCAGTTGACGCACTTTGACTGGAATCGTGTTCGTAACGAAACCAAAACCCTCATTCATCACCACGACGTCCTGGGCTGCAAGTACATCGGTATCGGCGGTTACGGCGGATGGGGACCGGAACTCACCGAGGAAAAGATTCACGCACAGCTCGCTTCCATGGTGGAACCCACCGAAAAGATTTTCGCTGCCGGTCATAAATATATGGTGCACACGCACGACAAGGAATTCTACCGTATGTCAGACGGACGCCTGTACATCGAGCATCTTTGCGACTATGCACCTGCCGAGAAGATGGGTATCACGTTGGATACCTACTGGGCACACGCCGCCGGTGCGGATCCCGCCGTTTGGCTGCGCAAACTCAAGGGCCGTGTCAACTGCGTACACTTCAAAGATATGGCTATAAATCAGGCCAAGGGACACATTGAAATGGCCCCCATCGGCGAAGGCTTGATGAACTACGACGCGATTCTGTCCGCCTGCGAGGACGCCGACGTTGAGTACGGCTTCATCGAGCAGGACGATTGCAACGGCCAGGACGCTTTCGACTGCCTGCGCCGCAGCTACAACTATTTCAAGGCGCTCGGCTATTTCGGTTAATCATTTAAAACGAAAAAACAGCACCGCGGAACTTTCCGCGGT
>DCGU01000087.1:929-35969 GCA_002315325.1 Clostridiales bacterium UBA1770 | reverse complement strand
TTGCAACTTCATTTTACAATCTTGTAAAGTTTTTTTATTGACTTTGTCCCCGCCGCCTTTTATAATACTGATGTAGAAAACGGAAAGCGAGGACAGAGAAACCGTATGACTGAGATTATGAAAGATGAAGTGACGCCCGCGGTGCGGGAAACGATGGCGCAGGTGCGCGACATTGTGCGCTCTGCCAAGTTTTTGGTCTTTTTCGGCGGCGCCGGCGTCTCCACCGACAGCGGTATCCCCGATTTCCGCGGGACCAACGGCCTGTACACCAAGGGCGCAGAGGCGTTTACCGATCCGCCGGAATATCTGCTCAGCGCGGATTGCCTGGAAAACGAGCCGGAAAAGTTTTATGCCTACTACCGTTCGCAAATGATTTATCCGGATGCCGTGCCCAACGCGGCGCATCTGGCCCTGGCAGAATTGG
Source organism: Clostridiales bacterium UBA1770 (assembly GCA_002315325.1). GTDB lineage: Bacteria > Bacillota > Clostridia > Oscillospirales > CAG-272 > UBA1770. Next base: position 35,545 of record DCGU01000087.1, on the reverse strand, counting down.
AAAAGCAAAATATATTGAAAGCTTTGATTACGCAAAATATTGACGGCCTGCATGCCGCCGCGGGAAATCAGCACATTTTCGAATTGCACGGTTCCACGGCGCGAAATTACTGTGCCGCCTGCTATCGCCGTTATCCCGTCACCGACGTGACACAGAGTTCCGGCGTGCCGCGCTGCAAATGCGGCGGTATGATTCGTCCCGACGTCGTTTTGTACGGCGAAGGACTGGACGGGGAAGTATTCAGTAATGCGGCGGAGCGCGTCGGCCGTGCCGACGTGCTGCTGGTTGCCGGTTCTTCGTTAACGGTACAGCCTGCCGCTTCGCTGGTCGGCTGCTTCCCGGGGAAGCATCTGATCATCGTCAACTATACGCCGACACCCTACGACGGCATGGCGGAGTACGTGCTGCACCTGCCGCTCTCAAAGGTTTTGGACTATTTGGCGCAGGAAAATCCGCAGGACTTTTGCTGAAATATTGAAAAAACGGTACCGATGTGGTATCATATCTTTGTTATTATGACGACGACTGACCAATCGTCGTACCTGGGGAGAAAAGAACGTGAAAAAAACTGAAGAACAAAAGCAAAAAGCGATAAAAAAGAGAAAAAACCGCCTCAAAACCATGAAGGTTGTACCGGGGGCGCTGAAGCGCCGTTTCTTCCGTTCGGAGCGCGGGTATCTGCCGGAACGGCCCGAACAGCTGAAAATGCAGATGATTGTCACGGCAGACTGGCATACCGACGGCGATATCGTCCGCGACAGAACCGACGTGCTGCGCCGTGCGCTGGCGGGTATTTCGGATACGCGCCGCGTGCCGGACGCCCTGCTGATTGCCGGCGACTTAACCAACTCGGCCCATTTGTGCGAATATGATAATATGAAGCAGCTGACGGCGTGGTATAACCGCGTTCCGAAGATTATTCCCGTCATCGGCAACCACGACTGTCGGTTCACCGATATGGAACCCCGTTATGAAGTGGGGCTGAACCTGTTCTGTGATTACTGCCGCGACTGCGGGTATAACACCAACTATCCGTACTACGTAACCGAAGCGAACGGTTATCCCGTTGTCATCCTCGGCAGTGAAAATCTGCGTGCGCTCAACCGTCATCTGACGCCCTGGTTTGCGGATAAGAATTTTACCGATTCGGAAATCCTCAATAATATGGCGTATATTTCGCCGGACCAGTTGAATTTCTTGGACCGCGTCATGGCCGCCGCTTCCCATTGCGGTAAACCCATCATCGTTTCCTGTCACCAGCCGCTCAACACGATGCCCGGCGTGATGGAAAACTGGCGCTGCGGTATCCTCGGTGAACAGTCCGACGCCGTTCAGGCCATTCTGCAAAAGTATGCCGACGCCGGAACGACGATTCTTTATATTTCGGGTCACCTGCACACGGCGGTCGGTACCATCGGCCTGCAGCAGCTCGGGAACCGCCTGTTCGCACTCGACGTGCCCTCCATGGAATATACGAACGGCGGCGGAGAAGGCTACGTGCTCGAAGCGTATGAAGATAAGCTGCGTTTGCGCGGCCGCAATTTCATTGACGGCGAATGGCTGCAGCATGCCGATTTCACCATCCTGCTTGATGCGCTGCACTAAACGGACGCTTTATTGTGCCTAATAAAAAACGGGGGACAGAACGATGATTTCCTATAAAGAAGAACTTGCCGCCTTTATGGCGAAACTGAATTACCCGGCAAATGCCCGCACGGTATTCCTGGGCGTTGAAACCAGAATGGAAAACGAGCCGTCCTATGCGGCCGCGTTCGAAACGTGGGTGCAAAAGTATTTGGGCGATCCGGCTATGCACATCGGTACGGCGTATGAGGCACTCTCTCCGCTGTGGGACGAGCATCACGAAAACCACTATACGATGGAGTTCCTGTTCAATATGCACTGCGCCCTCCACCTGCCAAAGATGTATGCGGCATGGGGTTGGACCGAAACTATGTACTGGGACGCCATGCTGGATTTTTCCTCCAAACTCAAGGAGTGCATGGAATGTAAAAACGTGCCCGGTTCCTTTGTGGCTTCCTGGTTCGACGGATGGTTTAAAGGCCGCCGTTTTGCTCTGGGTCGTTTCCAGTACGAACCGCACAGCGTCTTTATGGATCCTGCCAAAAAGCTGCCCTGCGGCTACGTGATGCCGCAGAACGGCGAATTCGTCGCCATGCACATTCCCAACACCGGCGTACCGCTGAGCGATGCCGAGCGTAATTATTCCTATATGCTTGCCGACGACTTCTTTAAACGTATTTACGGGGACCGTCCCGTTGTGCTGCGGACCAGCACCTGGCTTTTGTATCCCAAGCACTACGAATTCCTGCCCAAATCCTCCAATATTTTGAAGTATATGGACGACTTCCAGCTGGATAACTGGGACGTATATCCCGTTTTCAAGGATGCGTGGCGTATCTTCGGTCAATACGTCGATCTGCCGTTGGAAGAATGGCCCGAGGATACATCGCTGCGCCGCGCCTATAAAAAATGGCTGCTGGCCGGCAATCAGGCCGGCTGGGGTGCCGGCTTAATCGTGCTGCAGGACGGCCGCAATATTACAAAAATTCCGGATGCCTATCACGGTCCGTACACGAAACTGTGAACCGAATGAGATAATAAAAAACGGCGGGAGATCGTCCAACGGTCTTTCGCCGTTTTTGTTCTGTCTTGCAAAGTAAAAAAGTGTTTTGCAGTGTTTGGGGGACGAAAAACAGACGTTTTCCGTTCCATACGTATTTCGCGCCTGCAGGCTGCTCCGTTATTTGCTTTTTTGTCGACAAAAATCGGGTAAACGGCGCCGACAACGTCCGGCGTGCCTTATTTTCTTCGGAAAGCAGCATTTTCACCGAAAAAAATTCGGTTTTGTGTAAAATATATAAAATTTTTTGTGACGCTGACGGAGAAATATGCAAAAAATTCATTGACAAAAATCAAAATAAGAGTACAATATTATATATTATTCATTCCGGCACAAAATGCAGCGAAAGGAAAGGACTCGATATGAAGGTTTACGCGACGGGATATCGTTCCGGCTCCGCCAATGCGGGGACCTTTTTCTGCGGCAACTCTGCGGCTGCGTGCGGCCGGCAGAATCATAGCGTTTATTAACGGACACCGTATGGGCGGTGCCTGTTTTTTGTTATTTTTACGTTCCCCGGAGGTAGTCAGATGTCTGAACTTGACGTTCAAAAACTAAACGATATTGCGGTCCGTATCCGTACCATGCGCGAAATCTGCGGATTTTCCGAAGAAGAAATGGCGCGCAAGACGGAGATATCCGTTGCCCGGTATCACGAGCTGGAAACGGGACTGGTCGACTTCCCGTTTACCTTCATCCATAAATGCTCCATTGCGTTCGGCGTCGGTATCACCGACCTGTTGGAAGGCCGCACCGCGCATCTGTCGTCCTATACAGTCACCCGTAAGGGCAACGGCCAGGAGACGGCGAAAGAGGAGGGCATCGAGATTCGAAATCTGGCACCCATGTTCCAGAAGAAAATCTCCGAGCCGTATTGGGTTAAATACGAATATAAACCGGAACTGCAGAATAAACCCATTCACACCGTTACGCACTCGGGGCAGGAATTCGACTATATCCTAAAGGGCCGCCTCAAGGTGCAGATCGGCGATAACATCGAATACCTCAGTGAAGGCGACAGCATTTACTACAACAGTTCGGCCCCCCACGGTATGATTGCCGTCGACGGTGACGACTGTCTGTTCCTGGCGGTGGTTCTGCCCGGCGATAAGCAGGAAGAAACGCACATCCGCAACACGCTGATGCCCTCGTACCAGCAGTCCAAGCAGCCCGGCGTCGTTGCCAAGTTCATCGACACACTCGAGGATGAAAACGGCGTGCTGCAAAGCATTTCGTTTAAAAACGAGGACGATTTCAACTTTGCTTTCGACGTGGTGGATGAGCTCGGCAGCAATAAACCCGATAAACTCGCCATGATTCACGTGGCGGACGATATGACCGAAAAGCGCTTCACGTTCCGCGATATGAAGCGCGGTTCCGCCCAAGCAGCCAACTACTTTACCTCCATCGGTATCAAACCGGGTGACCGCGTCATGCTGGTGCTCAAGCGCCGCTATCAGTTCTGGTTTGCTATTTTGGGTCTGCATAAGATCGGTGCCATCGCCATCCCGGCAACGAGCCAGCTGCAGGCGCACGATTTCCTGTACCGCTTCCGTACGGCCGACGTCGGCTATATTCTTTGTACCGACGATAAGATCGCCGAACAGGTTGAGGCAGCCGAAGCCGAGTACGGCAAGAAGCTGACCAAGCTCTTTGTCGGCGGCGAACGGGAAGGGTGGAAGAACTACGACGAGGAGTGCAAACTCTTCAACGTACACTATTACCGCAAGACAAGCACGCCCTGCGGCAACGATCCCATGATTATGTTCTTTACGTCGGGTACCACGGGGTACCCCAAAATGGCGCTCCATTCTTACAAATATGCCCTGGGTCACTACATCACCGCCAAATATTGGCACGGCGTGTCCGAGGACAGTCTCCACTTCACCATCTCGGATACCGGCTGGGGCAAGGCGCTGTGGGGTAAACTGTACGGGCAGTGGCTGTGTGAAGGTTCCGTCTTCACCTACGATTTCGAACGCTTCAACGCCGCCAAGATTCTGCCCATGTTCGCCAAATATCACATTACCACTTTCTGCGCACCGCCCACCATGCTGCGCATGATGGTGCGTGAGGACCTTTCCGGTTACGACTTCTCGTCCGTCGTTCATATGACGACCGCCGGCGAAGCGCTCAACCCCGAAGTATATAAGCTCTTCTATGATGCCACCGGCCTGCGCATTTGCGAAGGCTTCGGTCAAACCGAATTGACGCTGGCCATCGGTAACCTCATCGGCGATACCGTCAAGGTCGGCTCCATGGGTAAGGCGTCTCCGCTGTATGACGTCAGCATTATGCGTGCCGACGGCACCATGGCAGACCTCGGTGAGTCCGGTGAAATCGTTGTCAAGACGTCGGAACGCGTCCCCTGCGGTCTGTTCCTGGGCTATTACAATAACCCCGACGCCACGAACGAGGTATGGTACGACGGCTACTATCATACCGGCGACCTCGCCTGGAAAGACGAGGACGGCTTCTATTGGTACGTCGGCCGCGTCGACGACGTAATCAAGTCCTCCGGTTACCGTATCGGGCCGTTTGAAATTGAAAACGTCATTATGGAATTGCCCTACGTTCTGGAATGCGGTGTGTCCGCCGCACCCGATCCGCTCCGCGGTCAGGTTGTCAAGGCCAGCATCGTACTGGTTGCCGGAACCGAGCCGACCGAAGCCCTCAAAACCGAAATTCAGGAATACGTCAAAAAGAATACCGCTCCCTATAAATATCCGCGTATCGTGGAATTCCGCGACAGTCTGCCCAAGACCATCAGCGGCAAGATCATGCGTAACAAACTGTAAAGGAGGCAGATATCATGCAAAAGGCCGAAATCAATCAAAGAATCTTGGATATGGCCAACCGTATCAAGGATTTGCGTGAGTCCCTCGGCGTATCCGTCGAAACCATGGCGGGCGTAACCGGCTGCACGTCGGCAGAGTATCAGGCGTGCGAAAACGGCGAGATGGATTTGACCTTTACCTTTATCTACCAATGTGCCAACTATTTCCGTGTAAACGTTACCGATATTATCGAAGGGTACAGCCCGACGCTGCGTTCCTACACCGTGACCCGTGCGGGTTCCGGACAAAAGATTTCGCAGGCGCACGGTATGACCTACTATAACCTGGCGTACTCGTTCCAAAACCGTATTGCCGAGCCTCTGTACGTGCGCAGTATTTTCGACGCATCGCTGCAGGATAAGCCCATCGAGGTTACCAGCCACGAAGGGCAGGAATGCGACCTGGTTATCGAAGGCCATCTTATGGTGCAGGTTGGTTCCTATCGTGAGGTGCTGGGCCCCGGCGACAGTATATATTACGACAGCGGCACGCCGCACGGCATGATCGCCGTCAACGGCAAAGACTGTCTGTTCTACGCCATCGTTCTCAACCCCACCGGTGAACCGATTCCCGAACTGTCCGATGCGCCTGTCATCGTTGATACCTCGGTGCCCGTTCGCGACGATAAACCGCGTATCTACCAGAATTTCATCGACGTGGAAGAAAACGAGAAGGGCACGCCCGTTAAAATCGAATTCAAGAATACCGACCGCTTCAACTTTGCCTTCGATATCATCGACGGCATCGCCGAGGTTACGCCGGATAAGCGCGCCATGCTCCACCTGGATAAAAATAAGGTCGAGCGCAGCTTCACTTTTAAGGATATCAAAAACGGCTCCAACCGTTGCGCCAATTACTTCAAATCGCTCGGTATCAAGCGCGGCGACCGCGTTATGCTGGTGCTCAAGCGCCACTACGAATTCTGGTTCGCTATGCTGGGTCTTGAAAAAATCGGCGCCATTGCCATTCCCGCCACCAATCAGCTGGTCAAACACGACTTCGAGTACCGCTTCAAGGCAGCCGGTATCGAGACGCTGATTTGTACGGCCGACGGCGACACGGCGCATCAGGCCGAACTCGCCTGCGAAACCTACGGCGGACTGAAGAATAAACTGATCGTCGGCGGCGACCGCGAGGGCTGGCGCAACTTTGACGAGGAGTACACGATGTACTCGTCCAAGTTCGCCCGGACCGAGGATTCGCCCTGCGGCGACGACCCGATGATGGCCTTCTTCACCTCGGGTACGTCCGGTTACCCCAAGATTGCGCTCCACTCCTACAAATATGCACTCGGCCATTTCCACACCGCCAAGTATTGGCACAACGTCGACCCCGACGGCCTGCACCTGACCATTTCGGATACCGGCTGGGCCAAGGCCATGTGGGGTAAGATGTTCGGCCAGTGGCTGTGCGAGGCAGCGTTGTTCGTTTATGATTTCGACCGCTTCGATTCGGCGGATATTCTGCCCATGTTTGCCAAGTATCATATCACGACCTTCTGCGCGCCGCCCACCATGCTGCGTATGCTGGTGAAGCAGGACATTACAAAATACGACCTGTCGTCCGTGCGTCATATGTCCACGGCCGGTGAAGCCCTCAATCCCGAGGTTTACCGCCAGTTCGAGAACGCAACGGGCCTGCAGATTCACGAGGGCTTCGGTCAGTCCGAAACCACGATGGTTATCGGTAATATGGTCGGTGCACCGCACAAAATCGGTTCCATGGGTAAACCCGTACCGATATACGAGGTGGCACTCCTGGATGCCGACGGCAAACCCGTGCCTCCCGGTGAAAACGGCGAAATCGTCATCAGCATCAAAAACGGCCATCCCTGCGGTCTGCTCAAGGAATACTACAATAATCCCGAAGAAAACGCCAAGGCCTTCCATGACGGCTGGTACCACACCGGCGATATCGCCTGGATGGATGAGGGCGGCTTCTACTGGTACGTCGGCCGCGTGGATGACGTCATCAAATCTTCCGGTTACCGTATCGGGCCGTTTGAAATTGAAAACGTCATTATGGAATTGCCCTACGTCCTGGAATGCGGTGTTTCCGCCGCACCCGATCCCATTCGCGGTCAGGTTGTCAAGGCGTCCATCGTGCTCACCGAGGGAACCCTTCCGAGCGAAGAACTCAAAAAGGAAATTCAGAATTACGTCAAAGAAAATACCGCGCCTTATAAATATCCCCGTATCGTGGAGTTCAAAGACAGTTTGCCCAAAACTTCCAGCGGTAAGATTATTCGCGCCAAACTCTGACGCGGGGGCAAGCGCATGAACTTCAAACGAATCACCCTTCTTTGCGGCCACTACGGCAGCGGCAAGACCAATATTGCCGTCAATCTCGCACTGGCTGCCAAGGATCAATTTGATAAAGTGACCATTGCCGACCTGGATATCGTCAATCCGTATTATCGGTCCGTGGACAGCAGGGAACTGCTGGAACGGCACGGTATCCGCGTCATCTGCTCGGAATTTGCCAACACCAATTTGGACGTGCCGGCGCTCCCGCAGGAAATGTACGCATTGGTCGACGACAAAACCGCCCACGCCTTTATCGACGTCGGCGGGGACGACCGCGGCGCACTGGCGCTCGGTCGCCTTCGCGACAGGATTTTGTCGGAAAACGATTACGATATGTATCTCGTCGTCAACCGCTTCCGTCCCTTAACGCGGACGGCGCAGGAAACGTACGACGTGATGCGGGAAATTGAGACGGCCGCCGGCATCCGCTTCACCGGCATTCTCAATAATTCCAATTTGGGGGCCGAAACCGACACGGACGTTATCCTGTCCTCGGCGGCGTACGCACAGGAACTGTCAGTCCTGTCCGGGCTTCCCGTCGTTGCGGCGTTTGCCGAACGGTCAATCGCACAACAAATCAAACAATATCCCGGTGAATTGATTGCAATGGATTTGCAGGCAAGACCGGTTTAAGTTAAGGAGGAAACAGTATGAAAGGAATTCTCACGTTCCGCATCGACTACTGTAAGGGCTGCGGACTGTGTGTTAACACCTGTCCCAAAAAACTGCTCAAAATCTCAACGGAAAAAATCAACAAAAAGGGTCATTACGTCGTGGAACTGACCGATGCCGAAGCCTGCGTCGGCTGCGCTTCCTGTGCGTTGATGTGTCCCGATTGCGTGATTAAAGTGGAAAGGGCGTGACGTTATGTCTGAAAAAGTTTTAATGAAAGGTAATGAGGCCATCGCAGAGGCGGCCATCATTGCGGGATGCAGACACTACTTCGGCTATCCCATCACTCCCCAGACCGAAATTGCCGCGTATATGGCAAAAAGAATGCCGAAAATCGGCGGTACCTTCCTGCAGGCAGAAAGTGAAATCGCCGCCATCAATATGGTCTACGGTGCGTCTGCCGCAGGCGTACGCGCCATGACGTCTTCCTCCAGCCCCGGTATCTCGCTGAAGCAGGAGGGTATTTCCTACATTGCCGGTGCCGATCTGCCGGCCGTTATCATCAACGCGCAGCGCGGCGGTCCCGGACTCGGCGGCATTCAGCCCAGCCAGTCCGACTATTACCAGGCAACCAAGGGCGGCGGTCACGGTGACTACCACCTCATCGTCCTGACCCCCGCATCCGTGCAGGAAATGGCGGAGCTGACGGTCAAGGCGTTTGACCTGGCCGACCAATACCGCATGCCCGTCATGATTTTGACCGACGGTACCATCGGCCAGATGATGGAGCCCGTTTCCCTGGATCTGCTTGTCAAGAACCCGCCCGAAAAGCCCTGGGCAACCACCGGCACGGGTATGGCGCGCAAGCATAATATCGTGAACTCTCTCTATTTAAGTCCTGCAGAACTGGAAAAGTTCAACTTCGAACGTTTTGAACGCTACAAAACGATTGAAGAGAACGAAACCATGTGGGAAAACTATATGACCGAGGACGCCGACGTCGTTGTCTGCGCATTCGGTATTTCGGCGCGCGTTTCCAAAAACGCCGTCGTACAGGCAAGAAAAGAAGGCATCAAAGCGGGATTGATTCGGCCGATTACGGTTTGGCCCTTCCCGAAAAAGCCCATCAAAGAAGCAGCGGATAAGGGACAGAAGATTATCTGCGTGGAATTGTCCATGGGACAGATGATTGACGACGTCAAATTGGCTGCCGAGTGCCGCGTTCCCGTGACGCTGTGCAACCGCGTCGGCGGTATGATCCCGACACCCAAACAGGTGCTGGAATCCATCCGTGAAGCTGCGAAGGGAGGAAACTGAAATGGTCGTATTTGATAAACCGAAGGCCCTGGCGGAAATCCCGTTCCATTATTGCCCGGGATGCACGCACGGCATCATTCATCGCCTGGTGGCAGAGTGTATTGACGAACTCGGTATCGAGGGTAAAACCGTCGGTATCGCGCCCGTCGGCTGCTCCGTTATGGCGTACGATTACTTCAACTGTGATATGATTGAGGCGGCGCACGGCCGTGCACCCGCCGTCGCAACGGGTGTTAAGCGCGCCCGTCCCGAAAACGTCGTATTCGCTTATCAGGGCGACGGCGACCTGGCTTCCATCGGTACGGCGGAAATCGTTCATGCCGCTGCCAGAAACGAAAATATCACCGTCATCTTTATTAACAATGCCATTTACGGTATGACCGGCGGTCAAATGGCCCCCACGTCGCTGCCCGGCCAGGTCACCCAGACCTCTCCCTACGGCCGTGACGTAAAATTGTGCGGTTACCCCGTTAAGGTATGCGAAATGCTTTCCGAACTGGACGGCGTCGAGTACCTCGAACGTGTGACCGTCAATACGCCCGCCCGCGTCAGAAACGCGAAAAAGGCCATTTTCAAGGCGTTCCAAAACCAGATTGACGGCAAGGGTTTCTCGCTCGTTGAGGTCATTTCTTCCTGCCCGACCAACTGGGGCATGACGCCCGAAAAGGCGCTGGAATGGATTGATACCAATATGGTGCCGTATTACCCGCTCGGTGTCTATAAGGACAGAAGCGCAGCTGCAAAGGAGAATGAGGTATGACGCGTAATTATCTGTTTGCCGGTTTCGGCGGACAGGGTATCCTGTTCTCCGGTAAAATCCTGGCTTATAAAGGACTGATGGAAGAAAAGAACGTCAGCTGGCTGCCTTCCTACGGCCCCGAAATGCGCGGCGGTACCGCCAACTGCAGCGTTATTATCAGCGACGACCCCATCGGCGCACCCATCGTGCTTGAACCGGACGTGCTGATTGCCATGAACCTGCCGTCGTTGGATAAATATGAAAACGACGTCGTCCCCGGCGGTACCATCTACGTGGACTCCACGCTGATTGAACGCAAGGTGACGCGTACCGACGTCAAGGTCTGCTACATCCCCGCCACGAAGATGGCCGCCGAAAAAGGATTGAAGGGCCTTGCCAATATGATTATCGTCGGTAAAGTCCTGGGTGATTTTGACGAATTCACCACCGAATCACTGGAAAAAGCGCTCGGGAAGTGCATTTCCGCCCGCCACGCCGATATGTTGGAAAACAACCGCAAGGCACTGGAATGCGGCAGGGATTTTTCCTGACGGATTATCTGCCGAACCGGGCAAAACTATATAGTGGAGTATACTATGAAAAAAATCAACGTTTGTGACGTAACCTTATGTCAAAACGCCGAAGGCGGAGGTCTTTCCCTGACGTTCCGCAAAAAAACAGACGTCGCCGCACTGCTCGATCGGATGCAAATTTCGGTTGTTGAGCTCGGCGAGGTCGCCCCGACCACCGAGGGCAAGCTGCTTGTCAAATCGATTGCGGCAGCGCTGACGCAAAGCACGCTGTGCGTGTCCGTCGGCTGCGACGGGAAAAACGCCGCTTTCTTTGCCGAGGCACTCAAGGGTGCCAAACGCAAACGCCTGCAGGTGTCGGCATCACTCAGTACCTCGCGTATGGAATACGTCTATCACAAAAAGGCCAACGATATGCTCGCCTCCGTCACCGAAGCGGTGCGCGCATGCGCGGCATTGTGTGACGAAGTGGAGTTCTATGCGGACGATGCAACGCGTGCCGATCCGGCGTTTTTACGCACGGTGCTGGCCGCCGCCATTGACGCAGGTGCCGCCATCGTTTCGGTTGCCGATACGTCGGGCAATATGCTCCCCGCCGAATTCGGCGACTTCCTGCGCAATTTGTGCGGTGACGTCAAGGGTCTTTCGGGCGTCGCTCTCGGCGTCAGCTGCAGCAACCGTCTCGGCTTGGCCGATGCGATGGCAGTGGAGGCGCTTCGTGCCGGTGCCGTTGAGTTGAAGGCATCCCTGAAAAAAGAAACCGCGTCGCTGGCCGGTATCGCCGCCATTCTGTCTGCCAAGGCAGAAACGCTCGGCGTACAGAGTGCCATCGGTGCCGAAAGCTTTGCCCGCGACGTGCGTAAGCTTGAAACGCTGTGCAATCTATCGGGGGAGGGCGGAACGCCCTTTGAGGACGGCGTGCGCGACAATGCGTCATCGGTGATTTTCACCGAACAGGACGGCGAAGACAGCCTGAATCGCGAGATTGAAGGCCTCGGCTACGATTTGTCCGAAGAGGATAAAAAAGCCATTTTTGCCGCTTTTAAGCAAATAATATCCAAGAAAAAGCAAATTGACCTGCACGAGCTGGAGGTCATCGTTGCCTCCGAATCCATGCAGGTGCCGCAAGCGTATAAACTGGCCGATTTCGTTGTGACGACGGGCAGTACCGTCGATACCGTGGCACACGTCAAATTGGAACGCGACGGTAAAAACTACGACGGCGTGTCGCTCGGCAACGGTTCCGTCGACGCTTCTTTCCTGGCCATCGAAAAAATTCTCGGTACGCATTACGAATTGGATGATTTCCAAATTCAGGCCATTACCGAGGGTAAAGAGGCTATGGGTCAGACCCTGGTCAAACTCCGCTCGCACGGCAAGGTCTATTCGGGCCGCGGCGTTTCCACCGACATCGTTTTGTCCGCTGTCAACGCCTACCTCAATGCTCTGAATAAGATCGTGTACGAGGAGGAGCGGCTATGAAACTCTCGCAATCCCTGCGCGGTTGGGCGAAACTCCCGTATGCCGACGCCGTCAACCGTTCACTGGAGAACGGCTTTACGGGGATCGAGTTGTACAACGTATTGGAAGACAGCGCGGACCTGCGCAACAATCCCGCATTGCGGATAGAAAACGCCAATGCGACCTGCCGGTCCATGCACGAAAACGGATTGTGTTTTTGTGCCCTGGACACCTCCCTTGATTTTTCTCTGCCCGCGTGCCGTCAAAAATTGGAGGCGTACGTCGAGTACGCAGCCTGCTTCCGCATTCCGTATCTTGTTTTCCGCTTTTCGGCGGAAATGACCGAGGCAGAACGGCCGGCACTGTCGGCGCTGCTTGCCGCTGCGCAAAAAGCCGGCGTCGCTCTTTTAATTAAAACGAACGGCGCTTATTCGGATACCGCAAAACTCTGTACCTTGCTGGATTCCTACGCCGACGATTCGCTCGCGGCGCTGTGGGATATTTATCACACGTTTGCCGACGGCGGTGAAACGCCTGCGCAAACGGTCGAACACCTCGGTGCCTACGTGCGCCACGTTCACGTGCGGGACGCCGATGCGGACGGCTCTTATACCGCCATCGGTGAGGGAACGCTGCCCATCGGGGACTTTATGCGCGCCCTGTCATCCGTTGACTACGACGGGTTCCTGTCGTTGGAATGGAAACCGGGTTGGCAAAACGTTACGGATTACGACGTGGTGTTCGCCCATTACGTTTCCTATATGCACTCGTTTGAAAAGAGCGAAAGCGGCCGTCGCCTATATCAAAACCACGACGGTACGGGTAAATATATTTGGAAAAAAGACGAATTGATTGACCTTACCTTTTCCGACGTGCTGGACCGCCTGGTCGAGGAATTCCCCAACCAAACGGCTGTCAAATACACCACGCTGGATTACACCCGCACCTACGAGGAGTTCCGGAACGACGTCAACGATTTCGCACGGGCACTCGTCGCGCTCGGGGTCAGGGCAGGGCATAAGGTGGCCATTTGGGCGACCAACGTGGCCGAATGGTTCATCGCCTTCTGGTCGGTGACCAAAATCGGCGCCGTCTTCGTCTCGGTCAACACCGCCTATAAAACCCATGAAATTGAATATTTGCTCCGGCAGTCGGATACCCACACGCTGATTATGATTGAATCGACGAAGGATTCCAATTACCGCGAGATTATGTGCGACCTTTGCCCCGAAATGGCCGGTACCAAACCCGGCGAGCCCCTGCATTGCAAACGCCTGCCGTTTTTGCGTAACGTCATTACGGTCGGCTTCCGTATGCCCGGGTGCTTAACCTTCGAGGAGGCTGTCGCCAAAAAGGAAAGCGTACCGCTGGGACGCATTTTGCGCATGGCGGCCGACGTGAAGCCGACCGACGTCTGCAATATGCAGTACACGTCGGGCACCACAGGGTTCCCCAAGGGCGTTATGCTGACGCACTACAGCGTCATCAATAACGGTAAATGTATCGGCGACCGCATGGGTCTTTCCACTGCCGACCGCATGATGATTCAGGTCCCTATGTTCCATTGCTTCGGCATGGTGCTGTCCATGACCGCATCGTTTACGCACGGTGTGACGATTTTCCCCATGCCGTACTTCTCGGCCAAGGCGTCGCTTGACTGCATTCATCAGGAAAAGATTACCTGCTTCAACGGCGTGCCCACCATGTTCATCGCCATGTTTAACCATCCCGATTACCGCAAGACCGATTTCAGCCATATGCGGACGGGGATTATGGCGGGGGCAGGGTGTCCCCCCGAACTGATGCGTAAGGCTGCACAGCCCGACGAAATGCACATGACGGGCATCGTCAGTGTGTACGGGCAAACCGAATCTTCCCCCGGCAGCACGATGTCTTCCTGGACGGATTCCATTGACGTGCGGACCGATACCGTCGGTTATGCCTTCCCGCACGTATTGTGCAAAATTATCGACCCCGAAACGGGTGCCGAACTGCCCGACGGACAAAACGGCGAGTTCTGCTCCAAGGGTTACAATACGATGAAGGGCTACTATAAAATGCCCGACGCCACCAAACACACGGTGGACGCGGACGGCTGGCTGCATTCCGGCGATATCGCCATGCGGGATGCCGACGGCAACTACCGCATCACGGGGCGCCTGAAGGATATGATTATCCGCGGCGGCGAAAATATTTATCCCAAGGAAATCGAGGAATTTATCTACACGCACCCGGCCGTTTCCGACGTGCAGGTCGTGGGCATTCCCGATGAACGATACGGGGAAGAAGTGGCCGCCTGCGTAATCCTGCGGGAAGGTATGACGCTGACGGAAGAAGAACTCCGCGCCTATATCACGCAGAACCTGGCACGGCATAAAGTGCCGCGCTATATCCTCTTCGTCGATAGTTTCCCCATGAACGCGGCGGGCAAAATCCTCAAGTATAAAATGCGTGAGGATTTAGTAAAAACGTTATCCCAATCAAATAAATCATAAATAATAACGAAAAAGGAGATTTTTACCATGAATGCTACTTTACAGATGATTCGTGATTTCGGTCACGAGCAGGTTGCATTTTTCAACAATGAAAAGGCAGGCCTGAAATGTATTATCGCTATCCACTCCACCAAACTCGGCCCGGCCGTCGGCGGCTGCCGTCTCTACCCCTACGCCTGCGAAGAGGACGCTTTGTTCGACGTTCTGCGTCTGTCCCGCGGTATGAGCTTTAAGAATGCCGCTGCAGGACTTCCACTTGGTGGAGCAAAAGGCGTTATTATCGCAAAGCCACAAGATAAGTGCGAAGCACTATTCGAAGCTTATGGCGAAGCAGTTGAATCTTTAAATGGTCGCTATTTTACAGCTGAAGATGTTAATACAACAACTCAGGATATGGACTGGGTAATGCATAAGACACAGCAGGTTGTTGGAAGAAAAACTGTTTCAGGAGATCCATCTCCATTTACTGCAATTGGTACATTTGATGGTATCAGAGCAACAGCAAAGTTCTTATTTGGAACAGATGATCTTCACGGTGTAAGGATTGCTCTTCAAGGTCTTGGTCATGTTGGTTTTGACCTTGCAAAGCAGCTTGCAGCTGCAGGTGCTGACCTTACTGTTTCAACACATTCTAATAGAGCAAATATTGATGCTATGCTTGCATTAGGTGCTAAAGAAGTTCCAGATTCAGAAATCTATACAACAGAATGTGATATTCTTTCACCATGTGCACTTGGCGCAACATTAAACTACAATACAATTCCAAATCTTAAATGCAAGGCAGTTGCCGGTGCAGCAAACAACCAGCTTCTTGATGAGAAGTGCGGCGAAATGCTCAAAGCTCGTGGAATCTTATATGCTCCTGACTTTATCATTAATGGTGGTGGTGTAATCAATGCAGGACAAGAAGCCTTCACAAAGTATGATAAAGAGAATGTTCTTAAGCAGGTTCATAACATCTTTAATACTGTTTATAATATTCTTGATGAATCAAAAGCATCAGGTATTCCAGAAGGCGTTATTGCTCAGAAATTTGCTGAAGACAGAATTAAAAACGGACTTAAGTAGATTTGTTTAAAAGAGGCTGATGCAATAGCATCAGCCTTTACTATTTTGTTTTTTTGTAGAAAATAATTAAACATTTTTATATAATCTACGGCAGAANNTGAGCTTTAAGAATGCCGCTGCCGGTATGCCTCTCGGCGGTGCCAAGGGCGTTATCATTGCCGATCCTTCCCAGAAGTGCGAAGCACTGTTCGAAGCGTACGGTGAATGCGTTGAGTCCCTGGGCGGCCGTTACTTCACCGCAGAGGACGTCAACACCACGACGCAGGATATGGACTGGACCATGCACAAGACCAAGCAGGTTGTCGGTAAGGCTACCGTTTCCGGTGACCCCTCTCCCTTCACGGCCATCGGTACCTTCGACGGTATCCGCGCCGCTGCTAAAATGCTCAACGGTACCGACGATCTCCACGGTGTAAAGATCGGTCTGCAGGGCCTGGGCCACGTTGGTTTCGACCTGGCAAAACAGCTGATTGCCGCCGATGCAGACCTGACCGTTTCCACCCACTCCAACCGTAAGAACATGGAAGCTATGCTGGCCCTCGGTGCAAAAGAACTGACCGACGAACAGCTTTACAAAGCAGAGCTTGATATTCTGTCTCCCTGCGCGCTGGGTGCAACCCTGAACGAGAAGACGATTCCCGAGTTGAGATGCCGTGCCGTTGCCGGTGCAGCCAACAACCAGCTGCTCAACGACGAATGCGGCGTGATGCTGAAGAAACGCGGCATCTTCTACGCCCCCGACTTCATCATCAACGGCGGCGGTGTTATCAATGCCGGCCAGGAAGCCTTCACCGTTTACGACAAGGAAAACGTACTGAAGCAGGTGCACAACATCTTCAATACCGTTTATAACATCCTCGACGAGTCCAAGACCACGGGTGAGCCCGAAGGCGTCATCGCGCAGAGATTCGCTGAAAACCGCATTAAGAACGGTTTGTGATAGACAGAAAAATCGCATTTCTGCGATAAAAACGCCGAAAAATACTGTTTTTGCTTTGAAACAGTTATCCGGCCTGCAAAGGGGTTGTATTTCGATATAACCCCTTTTTGCGTGTTTACGGTATCGCTTGTCCCAATGTATAAAAGTGTTTCGGCAGAGCAAACGGACGCACAGGGAACCTGATACAGGCGGCGTCGTTTGTCTGCCGATGCGCGGCAGGGAAGAAATTCGGCACGTTGTCTGCCGACGAAAAGCCTTGCCACGATTACTTTATTATGATATAATGAATATATATTTTTGACTGCAAAAGTCAAAAAGCAAATAATATGATTGAAAGAAAAATTCAGATGAAAATCGCATCCAAATTGTTAGCACTGCTGCTGTTGTTGACGCTTTTGTTCTCCGCTGTCTCCTGTGGGGGACGTGACGTCGATCCCGACGTTGATGCCGGTGAAAAGGACACGGAACCTGTAACCGGGCCGATTGTCGTCACCGACCCAATCGGCCGTACCGTCACCTTGGAGCAGCCCGCAGCGCGCGTTGTCAGCTGCTACTACATTACCAGCTACGCGACGATTGCGCTCGGTGCCGCAGACCGTCTTGTCGGTATCGAGAATAAAGCCAATACCCGCCCCATTTATCAAATGGTGGACAGTAAACTTTTGGAATTGCCCGGTGTCGGCACGCTGAAAGAACTCAGTGTGGAAACCGTTGCCGCACAAAATCCCGACCTTGTACTGCTGCCCAAAAAACTTTCTTCTTATATTGAAGCATTGGAAGCACTCGGTATCCCCGTTCTGGTTGTTAATCCCGAAACGGACGCCGACCTGCGCGAGATGCTCACGCTGATCGGACAGCTGCTCGGTGTTTCCGAACAGGCTGCCAAATTAATCAAGTTTTACGATGAAAAGGGCAGTGATTTTACGGCACCGGCTGACAAGCCTTCCGTATTGCTGTTGAGCAACTCCTCTTATTTGTCCGCCGCACCTGCCGCTATGTATCAAAACGACGTCATTACGTTGGCCGGCGGTGCCAATGCGCTCGCCGAGAGCACGGCCGACTATTGGCAGACGCTTTCGTACGAAGAAATTCTTGCCTTGAATCCCGATTATTTGGTCATCCCCTGCGGTGCAAAATACACGGCACAGGATATTTTTGCCGATGCCGCCCTGCAGGACCTCTCCGCCGTCCAAAACGGTCATATTTTGTCGTTCCCGTCTTCTTTTGAAGAATGGGATTCTCCCATTCCTTCCGCGATTCTGGGTATTTTGTGGCTCCGTTCCGCATTGAATCCCACCGTTTACAGCCATGACGCTTTCCGAAAGGATGTAACCGAATTCTATGAAACGTTCTACGGCTTTACACCCGCAGCCGAGACCCTGGAGTCTCTCTTCTAATCACGTTTTTTTCTTGTGCGTATTGCTGCTCGTCGGCCTGACGCTTGTCTCGCTTTGCATCGGCAGCTTCCCCTTGGATCTTTTTGCCTTGGGGAAAGACGATATGCAGCGCCGTGTCTTTTTCAATTTGCGGCTGCCGCGTGTGCTGGCTGCCGTCATCACCGGCGGCGTGCTCGGTGTCACCGGTGCCGTTTGCCAAACGGTGTTTTGCAATCCGTTGGCATCTCCCGATATTACGGGCGTGGCATCCGGCGCATCTTTCGGTGCGGCGTTCGCCATTCTCACGACGTCATCGATGGTTCTGCGGATGGGTTTCGCTTTTGTCGGCGGCGTCGCGGCACTTGCTTTGCTGTTGTTTTTCGTTCGCCTTTCGGGTAAGGCCGGGGCGGAGGAGAAGGGACGGTATTTGTTGTCCGGTATCTTGGTTTCGGCAGCAGCCGAAGCAGGACTGATGCTGCTCAAAACGGCGGCGGATCCCGAGCGGGAACTTGCTGCCATTGAGTTTTGGACGATGGGCAGTTTCGCCGCTATGACCGCGCAGCGTTTTCTTTGGATGACGCTGGCTTCACTGCCGCCCGTCGTGCTGCTGGTTTTGTTTGCCAAACAGTCGCAGCTGTTGTCGTTCGGGCGGGAGGAGGCGACCGTATTCGGCCTGTCCGTCCGTTTTTGGCAGCCGTTTCTGCTGCTTTTGTGCGCACTGTCTGTTGCCGGTGTCGTATCAATTGTCGGCGTTATCGGCTTTGTCGGACTCATCGTACCGCATATTGCATTGTCGCTGTTGAAAACGCGGTCAAAATGGTATTTGCCGCTTTGTTTTGTTATCGGTGCGGGGCTCACCGTCCTGTCCGACCTGTTTGCCAGAACCGTCGTGCCCGGTGCGGAATTACCCGTCGGTATTTTTACCGTCGGTTTGGCAGTCGTATGGTTCTTTTGTTTGTTTTGCCGCGGCAAAGTGTTCGGAGGTGATAACCTGTGACAAACGTGTTAACCGTCAGTCATCTCACCTGTGCCTACGACGACAAAACGATTTTGAACGACCTGTCGTTTTCGCTTGAACGCGGGCTGCACGTCCTGCTCGGGCAGAACGGTAGCGGTAAAACCACGTTGTTCCGTGCTTTGCTCGGCATCGTTCCCCCGCGCAGCGGTACCGTTACGCTGAACGGTGAAAATCTTTTAAATCTTTCACCCAAAATGAGAGCTCGCCGCGTGTCCGCCGTACTCGGCAGCCATCAAACGCTGCACGGGATTACGGGGCAGGCATTGGCGGAATTGGCGCTTTACGCCAAGTCGGATTTGTTTTCTCATCCTACCCAAACGGACAGACAGACCATTCGCGACTTGGCGCAACAAATGGGAGCCCTTTCACTGCTTTCCGTGCCGTTGGAAAACATGAGTGCCGGTGAACGGCAGCTCACGGCGCTGTTGGCAGCAGCGGTGCAGAACACGCCCTTGATGCTGCTGGACGAACCGACGAGTGCCCTTGATTATAACCGTACCCATGACTTTATGCACAGGGCGAAAGAATCTGCCGCTGATAAAATCCTGTTGTGTACGCTGCACGATCCTGCCTTGGCATTGAAATATGCCGACACGATTTTATTATTAAAAGACGGCGGTGTTGCCGCCGCGTTTTCCCCGCATGAAACGACGGCGGAGAAGGCGCAGGAGCTGCTGCGTCAAATCTATCCCGCCATCCGCATTTTTTCGACAGAAAACGGGTTGTCAGCCGAATAACCCGGGAAGGATAACTATGAAATTTACACAGTTAGTCAAACCCGCCACGCCGGAGCAGGCACTCGCATACGCCAAACAGCCCAACACCATTGTGCTCGGCGGCGGCATGTGGGTCCGTATGCAAAAAAAACAATTTGATACCGCAATCGACCTTTCCGCATTGGGACTCGATACAATCGAGGAAACGGCGGACGGTTTGAAAATCGGTGCTTACGTGACGCTGCGCCAACTCGAAACGTCGCCCGCGTTCGCTGCATATACGAAGGACGCGGTAAAAACGTCGTTCTCTCCCATCGTCGGCGTGCAGTTCCGCAACGGTGCCACCGTGGGCGGCAGTATTTTCGGCCGCTTCGGCTTTTCGGACGTCACGACGCTGTTCATGGCGCTGGGGGCCACACTGACCTTTGTCGAGGCAGGTGAGATGCCCATTGCTTCGTACGTGGGCGGCGGCATTCTGCACGACGTCTTAACGTATATCACGCTGCCGAAAACGGCACCGGACGCAGTCGCGGTTTTTGCCCATCGCCACAGTGCCACCGATTTCCCCTTCGTGACGGTGGCGGCTGCCAAAAGGGGAGAGCAAATTACGGTTTGCGCCTCGCCCGTGCCCGTGCGTCCCTGTGCCAAAACGTTTGCCTGTAAAGATGCAAGCGCCGATGCGTTTTTTGCGGATATGCCCGTAAAACCCAACGCAACGCAAACTGCCGTTTACCGTGACCATGTTACGCGCGTCTTAATCAACCGTGCGATTCTTGCCGTCGGAGGTGCGCCCCATGAAAATTGATTTCATTTTAAATAAACGGGCCGTTACGGTGGAGGAATCTCCCGATACGCCGCTGCTTGACGTTTTGCGTGCCCTCGGTATGAAGAGCGTAAAATGCGGTTGTGAAAATACCGTTTGCGGTCTTTGCACCGTTTTTATGGACGATAAGCCCGTCCTTTCCTGTTCCGTACCCGTTGCCCGCGTCGAGGGCAGAACCGTCACGACGCTGGAGGGCCTTCAGGAGGAAGCCGAGGCATTCGTCGGCTTTATTGCCGACCAGGGGGCCGACCAGTGCGGCTTTTGCAACCCCGGTTACGTGATGAATACCATCGCCCTTTTGCGGGAAAATCCCGATCCCACGGATGATGAAATCCGTGCCTATCTTGCCGGTAACCTTTGCCGCTGTTCGGGTTACGAGGGACAACTTCGCGGCATCCGTGCCTTTTTGAATGCGAAAAAGGAGGGCAAAGCGTGAACACCGAAAACACCAACAAAACAATCGTCGGCGCTGCCGTCCGCAAAATCGACGCCATGCAGCTCTTGACGGGTAAGCCCGTCTACGTGGACGATATGCCTAAGCCCGAAGGCTGCCTCACGGTCAAACTGCTGCGCAGCCCGCACGCGCATGCCGTCATTACCGCCATTTCCGTGGAAGAGGCAGAAAAAATCCCCGGCGTCGTTGCCGTTTATACCTACCGTGACGTGCCGAACGAGCGGTACACCGAAGCAGGTCAAACCTATCCCGAAACCTCCCCGCACGACCGTCTGATTCTCGACCCGCACCTGCGCCACGTCGGCGACCCCGTCGCCATCGTTGCGGCGGAAAACGAGGAGAGTGCCGATGCGGCACTCGATGCCATTGCGGTGGAGTATGAAGTACTGCCTGCCGTCCTGGATTTCCACACGGCCCTGGATAACGAAACCATCGTGCATCCGGAGGACAATTACCACGCGCTTTGCCCGTTTACGGGCGCCGATCCCAAGCGCAACCTGTGCGCCACCGGGGCGGACGGTGACGGCGACGTCGAGGCCGTCTTCAAAACCTGTGACGTCATTATTTCGCACCCCTATCATATCAAGGCAGTCAACCAGGTCCCCCTCGAGACGTTCCGTACCTTGACGTATATGGATGCGTTCGGCCGTATGCACGTCACCTCGTCCACGCAAATCGTCTTCCACGTGCGCCGCATTATCGCCCACGCACTCGGCATTTCCAAGTCGGATATCGTGGTGGAAAAGCCGCGTATCGGCGGCGGTTTCGGTGCCAAACAGACGGCGGTCTGCGAAGTGTATCCCGCATTCGTTACCCATAAAACCGGTCGGCCGGCCATGATTATCTACACGCGCAAAGAGGCGCTGGAGGCAGGCTCACCGCGCCATGAAATGGAAATCAACGTGCGTCTCGGTGCCATGAAGGACGGCACGATTCGCGCCATCGATATGTATTCATTGTCCAACACCGGTGCCTACGGCGAGCACGGCTGGGCCACCGTCGGATTGACGGGGCACAAGTCCATTCCGTTGTATACAAGTTCCCTGGAGGCCTTCCGCTTCCGCTACGACGTCGTTTACACCAACGTGCAGTCGTCCGGTGCGTATCGCGGATTCGGTGCCACACAGGGCATCTTTGCCGTTGAAAGTGCCGTGAACGAACTTGCTTCCAAACTAAATCTCGACCCGCTCGCACTGCGCCTGAACAACTGTGTCAAAGAGGGCGCCGTTATGCCGGCCTATTATCACGAACCGGCTTCTTCCTGCACGCTCTCCGAGTGTCTGCGTTCCTGCGCCGAAAAGTTCGGCTGGGCAAATAAATATCCCGTTCGCCGTATGCCGGACGGTAAAATTCGTACGGCCGGTATGGCCATGGCCATGCAGGGTTCCGGTATTTCCGGTATCGACGTCGGCTCGGCGACCGTCCGTTTGGAGGACGGCGGCGGATATACGCTGCTCATCGGTGCCGCCGATATGGGTACCGGCTGTGATACCATCCTTGCTCAGATGCTGGCCGACTGTATGGAGTGCCCGCTGGAGCTTATTACGGTGTCGGGTGCCAATACCGACCGTTCTCCATACGATTCGGGTTCTTACGCCTCATCGACCACCTTCATTACCGGAAAAGCGGTCGTCAAAGCCGCCGAAGAATTAAAAGAACGGATGAAACGGATTGCCTCCGGTATGCTGGAGCTTCCTCCGGAGGAATTGACCTTTGAAGATAACACCGTTTTCACCGCCGATCGGAAAAGATCGGTGTCTGCCGCAGCAATTGCCGATGCCTCTATGAACGGAAACGCCCTTGCGGCCGAGGCAACCGCATCCAATACCAGTCCAACCTCCCCGCCTCCGTTTATGGTGGGTATGGCCGAGATTGAAATTGATCCCGAAACAGGAAGCGTCTGTGTTCTGGATTATCAGGGAGTCATTGACTGCGGTACCGTTATCAACCCGGCGCTTGCCCGGATTCAAGGCGAGGGGGGTATCGTTCAGGCCATTGGCATGACCCTGACAGAAGACATCAACTATGATGAGAAGGGGCGCCTTGCAGAAAATTCCCTGATGCTCTACCGAATCCCGACCAGATTGGAAACCGGCAGAATCCATGTGGATTTTGCCCCCAGTTACGAGGAAGCCGGCCCCTTCGGTGCCAAATCGCTTGGCGAAATTGTCATCAATACCCCGGCTCCTGCCATTGCCCATGCGGTCTACCGAGCTACAGGTAAGTGGTTCCGTACCTTACCCATTACCCCGGAAAAGATTGCCTTGAGTGCGGGAGACGGAGAATGATTCATCTCTGTCTGCTTGCCGCAGGAAGCGGCAGGCGCTTCGGCGGCAATAAGCTTTTGACAGAACTACAGGGATACCCGGTCTGGCGGTACGGTTATGAGGTTTTAAAGGAGGTTTCCGATAAGACCGGTGCAAGCCTCCATGTAGTGACGCGCTACCCGGAAATTCTGAAAGAGGTAGGAAAAGCGGGGGTGAATTGCCCTGAAAGCGAACAAGGGCTTTCCTATACCGTCAAGGCTGCCGTGCGCGTCTGCGGAGAAGTCAGGGCAGAGGATGCCGTTCTCTTCCTTGCCGCCGACCAGCCGAGGATCTGTGCAGGGACGGTGGAAAAAATTCTCAAGATCAGACTGGCCTCTGCTCCGGAGAGTGCAGGACCGATTGCCGCCTGTGCATGGGACGGAGAAAACACAGGCAATCCGGTTTTATTTGCAGGGTTCCTTGCCGCAAAGCTCATGGAGCTGACCGGAGATAAGGGCGGCAAGGTTATCCTGCGCAATGTCCCTGATCGGGTGGAAAAGGTTCTGTGTGACCCTTGCGAATTATGGGATATTGATTTTCCCGCAGATATGGAAAAGCTGAGGACCTGATTTCAATATCGGAAACGCAGAAAGTGTGGGCATCGCGCGACAGAATCGGTTTAAACAAAATAATTCACAAAAATAAACAGGCTCAAAATCACATTTTGGGCTTGTTTTTTTGGTGAGAAGAAAGGGGAAAAATTTTACGAAAAAAATCATGGTTTTATAGGTAAATACTGCACTATCTATGACAAGGCAACGTTTAAAATAAAGACAATATCACATGAAAACCGAAAGAAAAATTTTATAAACAGATTAAATCTCAAACATCAATGGCTTGTATGCAGACAATAAAGAATTGACAGTAATCGGGTAATGTGGTATAATGACGAAAATTATCCTTTCTTGCGGAACCAAATGAAAAAGAAGAAAATACAGGATGTAATTTCAAGAGTAAGATGGGAAGTGGTGCGCTTTGAGTGAACTTTTACGCATGGAACACATCAGTAAACGCTTCAGCAGAAAATTTGCCAACAAGGATGTCTCACTTACGGTCAATCACGGAGAAGTATTGACCCTGTTGGGAGAAAATGGCGCAGGTAAATCCACCTTAATGAATATCCTCATCGGGCTGGTCAAGCCCACAGAGGGTAAAATATTCCTGGAAGGCAGGGAGGTCAGAATTGAATCTCCCAGTCAGGCGGTTCGATTGGGCATCGGTATGGTACATCAGCACTTTATGTTGGTGGAGGCCATGACGGTGTTTGAAAACATCATCCTCGGCGATAAGCACGCAAAGGGCATTCTGATTGATCGGAATGCCAGAAGACGCGAAATTGAAGAATTGTCGGCCAAGTATGGTCTGGATGTTCAATTGGATAAGCGTATCAGCGAGATTTCGGTGGGGGAGCAACAGCGAACCGAGATTCTGAAGGCACTCTATCACGGTGCAGATCTTCTGATTTTGGATGAGCCATCTGCCGCACTTACCGACATTGAGGTGGAAGGCCTCTTTTCCATCATGCGCAAGCTGGTCAGCGAGGGTAAGAGCATCATATTCATCAGCCATAAAATGCGTGAAGTCCTGCATATTTCCGACCGCATCACCGTTCTGCGGACGGGTGAAGTGGTCGGTACCGTAAACCGATCCGAAACCGATGGGGCAAAGCTGTCCGCCATGATGATGGGGCGTGAGCTTGCGGTCTCCCAATATGAGAAGAAAGACTGCACAGGCAAGGCTGCGGTTGCCGAGCTTTCGGGCGTGGAGTATCATAAGAAGCAAAAACACAGCGGTCTTGATGGTATTTCCATGACGATTCGTAAGGGGGAGATTGTCGGTATTGCCGGTGTGGACGGCAACGGACAGACTCAACTGGCACAGATGATCACCGGTGTGATTTCCCCGGAGGCCGGAAGTATTTCCCTGAAGGAGCATAAGGTGTCGATCTTTGATCCTTATGACTTTATCCGAAACGGTGTATCCCATGTCCCGGAGGACCGTAATCATCAGGGACTGGTGGGGGATATGGATGTTGCGGAGAACCTGATTCTGAAAAATAGTCGGGGCGATGGCTTCAGCTACGGAAAAGGTACGCTTTTGAATAAGCACGCGATCAATGACTATGCCGATAAAATGATCAAGAAGTACAATATCAAGTGTTCCTCTTCAGCGGAAAAGGTACGCGCCCTTTCGGGCGGCAACCAGCAGAAGGTGGTTCTGGCGAGGGAACTGGAATCTGAGCCGGAGCTTCTGGTGGCAACCCATCCGACACGCGGTCTGGATATCGGGGCATCACGTTTTATCCACGATCAGATGATTGCCGCCAGAGAACGAGGTGTCGGCATCCTTCTGATCAGTGCGGACTTTGATGAGGTATTGGAAATGTCAGACCGGATTCTGGTGATGTTTGAAGGAAGGTTCATGGGTGAGTACAGCGGAAAGAATCCTCCCATCGAGGAGATTTCCATGGCAATGACCGGTAAGTAAGGGGGATCGGTATGGAAAAACTGAAAAAAGCTTTAGGAAGCTTCTTTGTCCCGCTTTTGTCGGTTCTGATGGCCTTTATCATCGGCGGCGTCATCATGACGGCGCTGGGTGCAAATCCGTTCATGGCGGTGAAATACCTCTTTCAAGGTGCTTTTGGCTCAGCCGCTAATATTGGAACGACCCTGACCAAGGCAACTCCCCTGATGTTTACCTCCCTGTGTGCCTGCTTTGCCTATAAATGCGGCGTTTTCAATCTGGGCGGCGAGGGACAGTTCCTGATGGGCTCGATCTGTACCTTTTTGGTGGCTTATGCCACGAATGCTACCGGGTTTGCCGGTATTTTGCTCTGCCTTCTGGCGGGAACGGCAGCCGGTGGCATCTGGGGCTTGATTCCGGGTGTTCTGAAAATTACAAGAGGGCAGAACGAGATGATTATCTCCATCATGCTCAACTATGTAGCCACCCTCCTGATGGGAGCCATCTATACCTCATGGATACGCGATGAATCGGTTCCGCAGACTCCTGCAGTCAATGAACTGGTTCGGTTGCCAAGAATCGTATCCAATATGCGCGTCACATGGGGGTTTGTTATTGCACTGGCAGTGGGACTTATTCTTTACTATGTGCTGTTCTGGACCTCCGGCGGCTTCAAACTCCGGGCTGTTGGTTATAATCTGACGGCATCCCGCTTTAACGGTATTGCAGTTAAACGGTATATCCTTGCAAGTTTCATCATTTCAGGAGCTATTGCCGGTTTGGGCGGCGGCGCGGAGCTTCTTGGTACGCAGTTCCGTCTGATCAACGGTTTTGGTTCGGGTTACGGGTTTGACGGCGTGGCAATGGCACTGATCGGCCAGCTTCACCCCATTGCAACTCTGGTTGCGGCACTCTTCTTTGCTGTACTCCGGGTAGGCTCAACCACCATGCAGGCGGCGACTGGGGTACCTACCAGCGTGTCGGATATCATTCAGGCCATGATGATCGTTTTCTCAGTGGCCGGTATGGCACTTACCAGACACCCAGAATTTGAAGTATGGCGTAGCCGTATCGCGGCAAGGAGAAAGGGAGGTAAGTAACATGGATTGGGTTTCCGGATTGCTTCTGGCCATGGTTCGTCTGGCCATTCCCGTACTGTTTCTTGCCATAGCAGAGCTTTACGGTCAGCGTGCCGGTATGGTCAATATCGGCCTGGAAGGACTTGCTTCTATCGGCGCGTTGGTCGGCTTTATGGCCTGCTTTATTACCGGCTCCAACTGGCTGGGGCTTCTGGCCGGTGCATTGGCGGGTCTCATCGTCAATATGATCTATGCTTTTTCCACCGTCACGCTGTGTGCCGATCATACAGTGTATGGCATGGCAATCAATATCTTTGCCCCGGCATTGGCTTCCTTTGTCTATCGGGTGTATTTCGGTAGCGGTACCGAGACCAAACAGGTCACCAGTATGTCGGGTGTAGGGATCCCGGTTCTGAAGGATATTCCCGTTATCGGCCCCATGCTCTTTGACCAGAACCCCATGGTCTATGTTGCCGTTGCGTTGGTGATCTTTACGGTGATCTTCTTTAATAAGACTCGTGCAGGATTGAACTATAAAGCGGTAGGAGAGCATCCCAAGGCTGCGGCGACTCTTGGCATTGGTGTGAACTGTACCAAGTATCTCGGTTGCTCGATCTGTGGCTTCCTTTCGGGGTTGGGTGGAGCCTATCTGACCACCTGCTATTCCGGTACCTATACAGATGGTATCGTGTCAGGACGAGGCTTTATTGCCTTGGCAGCAGTGATTTTCGGCCGATGGAATGCGGGAGGGATTCTTTTGGCTTGCCTTTTCTTCGGCCTCTGCGATGCGCTGCAGATCAAACTGCAGGTGAGCGGTATTGCGATTCCGTATCAGTTTTTCCAGATGATTCCCTATGTTGCAACCGTTGTGATTTTGAGTGTGGTCGGAGCCAAGCAGGCAGGACCGAAGGCCAACGGACATCCTTATCACCCTGAACAGCGGTGATTTATTTTGATAATAACGCAAAAGCGTTGTTATGATAAAAAAAGTGGAGGATTTTCACCAGATGAAAAAGCTTATCGCACTTCTCCTTGCGCTGACCATGGTTTTCTCCATGGCAGCTTGCGGTGATACCGCAGATACCGACAAAAAAGCCGACGGATACAAGGTTGCTATGATTTGCGACTCCAGTATCAACGACGGCGGCTGGGGGGCTGCCTGCTACAACGCAATGGTAGCCGCCGCCGAGAAGAAGGGTTGGTCCTATGAAGTTACCGACTCCATTTCTCAGGATGCCTACTATGATTCCATCGTTGCCTACTGTGCTTTGGGCTACAGCATGATTTATGCTCCCGGCAATCAGTATACCGACGCCGTTCTGCAGGCCGCCGAGGAATATCCCGACATCGCTTTTGCTCTGCTCAACGGTGCAGCGGATACCCCTGCCAAGGCTAAAAACGGTAATGTCAGCTCTCTGCTTCCTAACGCACAGCAGATCGGCTGGATCGCCGGCGCTCTGGCCGGTCTGATGACCGAGACCGGAAAGCTTGGCTTCATCGGCGGTATGGAACTGGATACCACAAAGGGCAAGATCGCCGGTTATGAAGAGGCTGCCAAGTTTGTTGCCGAAAAGGAAGGCAAGACGGTTGAACTTCTGAATGTTCCTTACGCCAACTCCTTCTCCGATGCCCCTAAGGGAAAGGAATTTGCCACCGAACTGATCGCTCAGGGCGCAGATGTTTTCTTCGGAGATGCTTCTGCCGTTGACTCCGGCGCCCGTGAAGCCATCGACGCAGCAAACGCCGCCGCCGGTGAGATCAAAATCTACGATATTGGTCAGCCTGCTGACATCCTCGGTCAGAATGAGTGCGTTATCTGTTCTCAGGTCACCGATAACTCCGCCATGATTGTCAACTCCATGGAGGCTGTTGAGGCCGGCACCTTCGGCGGTGAGACCCTCTACGGTACACTCCAGAACGGTGCTCTTTCCGCCGGTAAGATCAGTGAGCTTGTTCCTGCCGAGATTCAGGAAAAGTACAATGCTTATCTGCAGGAAATGATCGACGGCACCTTCATGAAATAAAGGAAGCCTGACTAAATATACACACTGCGGCGTTCTGCCAACAAAGCAGAATGCCGCAATTTTTAATGTTGATTTCATTCTCTGTCTGTGGTAAAATCACAATAGTTTCATCAGGAAGGTCTGGGAAATCAAAATGGGATATGCAATAGGGCTTGATATTGGTACCACCACCGTCTCGGCAGTGTTGACGGATGAAGATAACGGCAGAGTTGTCTTTACAAAGACAACGGAGAATGATGCCGGTCTTCCCGGAAAATTTCCGGAGGAGCATATACAGGACGCCGACCGCATTGTATCGATTGTATGTCGTACCGTTGATGAATTAAAAGTAAGTTGGACTCCGATTGTCTCGATAGGGATCGACGGGCAGATGCACGGCATCCTCTATCTGGATGACGAAGGAAAGGCGATCAGCCCGCTTTTCACATGGCAGGACGGAAGGGGGAATCTTCCTTTCTGGGAGGGGGAAACCTACTCTGAATATCTCACCAGGATGACAGGGCACCAAGTATCATCAGGATATGGTCTTGTTACGCATTTCTGGAACCTGAAAAACGGATATGTGCCTGAAAATGCCTCTAAAATTGCAACCATATTTGACTATGCCGGTATGGTACTCACCGGTAGAAAGGTGCCTTTGACGCACACATCGGGAGGAGCAAGCCTTGGATTTTTCGATCTTTCGGGGGACAAATGGGATCGGGAGGCCCTCAAAGCGGCTGGAATCGGTGAAGAAATTCTCCCGGAGATGACCGACAGCTATACCGTCTTGGGATATGACAGGGATCATATACCGGTTTCGGTTGCTGTCGGGGATAATCAGGCAAGCTTTCTGGGGTCAGTGAGCGACACAGAGAGAATGCTCCTGATCAACATGGGTACCGGTGGGCAGATTTCCTGTGTGACCCGTGTCCCGACGGGAGAAGGCTTGGAGAGCCGACCGTTGGGGGAGGGAAAACGGATTGCAGTAGGTGCCTCTCTCTGCGGCGGGCGCTCCTACGCACTGCTAGAAAAATTTCTGGAAAGCTGCATTGCTATCACCGGGCAAAAACCTAATGAAACGTTATATGGAACCATGAATCTTCTGGCCGGGTGTTATGACCCTGACCGATCGTCCTTACGGGTGGATACCCGATTCTGCGGAAGCAGAAAGGAGCCGGGGGTCAAAGGAAGTATCATCGGAATTACCCCGGATCATTTCGATGCCGCCCATCTGATAGGTGCCTTTCTTTATGGCATGGCGGAGGAACTGAAAACCATGTATGACGGTATGCTGGCGGCAGGTGTTGCTCCCGCAGTTCAGGCGGTCGGCTCCGGCAACGCCATTCGCAAAAATCCGACCTTGAAAAAGGCATTTGAAAAGGTGTTTGGATTACCTGTCCGTATTCCGGAAAGTCCGGAGGAGGCCGCCTGCGGTGCGGCGCTGGTGGGTCTGGTCGCGGCGGGGAGAAAAAAGAACATGGGAGAGGCACAGCGTCTGATCCGTTATCTTTGAGGCGAACATATACCGGCGTTGATTGTTCCCTATAACGAATAGACGGCGAACAGGAGAAATCTATGAAGTTTACAAAAATGCACGGTCTGGGCAACGATTACATCTATGTATATGCCCTTTATGAACCGAATGATCCTGCAGAGCTTTCCAGAAAGCTTTCCGACCGCCATTTTGGTGTAGGCTCCGACGGTATGATCTGGATTCTGCCGTCCGAAATTGCCGATTGGAAGATGCGGATATTCAACGCCGACGGCAGTGAAGCAAAAATGTGCGGCAACGGCATCCGCTGTGTGGGGAAGTACCTTTACGATAAAGGGTATACCGCAAAGACCGAACTGACGGTGGAGACTATTTCGGGCATTCGCCGTCTGATCCTCTTCCCGGAAGCGGGAAGAGTCGGATGTGTGTCGGTGGATATGGGTCGGGTGACGGTATTTCCGCCCAAAACCTTTGGTTATGCGGGAAAAGAATACACCTATCGCGGGGCTTCGGTGGGAAATCCCCATGCGGTCATCTTTACAGAAAGTGAAGAAGAGAGCAACAACCTCTTGACCACCCTCGGCCCGGTTATGGAACATGATCCGATCTTCCCGGACGGGGTCAATGTGGAATTTGTCACCGTTTTGGAGGACGGTTCTCTTCGGATGCGTGTGTGGGAGCGGGGAAGCGGTGTGACTATGGCTTGCGGCACCGGTGCCTGTGCCGCAGCAGCCGCAGCGGTCCGGTCGGGAAGGGTCAGAGAGGGTCGGCCCGTATCGGTAAGGCTGGATGGAGGAATCCTGCAAATTGAGGTGTCGGATGACGGAACCGTTACCATGAAAGGCCCAGCCGTCACCGTTTATGAGGGCGAAACAGAAGAAAACTGCGTCTTGGAGGAAAACGAATATGAACAAACAACCTCTGCGATTCCATGATGACCGCCATTTCCGCATTTTGGAGGTCTCCGACTTTCATGCCGGGAAACAGAATGACCCCAAGCTGACTGTCGGTCTGGAGGCTCTTTTGAAGGAGACAAAACCCGATTTTGTCGTGTTCGGCGGTGATCAGTGCCTTGACCGCCTGACCAAAGAAGAGGTCAGAACCTACTTTACCGGAATGATCAGGCCGGTTCTCGACCGTCAGCTTCCATGGGGAGCCATTTTCGGAAATCATGACCACGAATGCGGCATCCCTGTAGAGGAGGAGATCGAAGTCTATGAGTCGATCGAGGGCTGCCGTTTCACAAGAGGACCGGAGGAACTGCACGGGATTACCAACTGCTGTGTGCCGGTGCTGTTTCATGACAGTGACCGCCCGGCCTATTTTCTCTGGTCGCTGGACTCCAACCGCTATGTCACCGATTATTCTCGCCTGTTCGGATTGGAAAGGGAACTGACCCTGAAGGATTTCGTTCTGCCCATCCACAATAACTATGGCCAGAACGGCGCTACCCCGCTGTTTGATCAGGTCAATTGGTACTATCAGGGATCAAAGGAGGCCGAAAAGACCGAGGGACACAAGGTTCCCGGCGTCATGTTTATGCATATCCCCCTTCCGGAATATGCCGAGGTACTCCGCAATCCGGAAGAGACTCACGCAAGAGGGAGCGTCCGGGAAAAATCGGGTTTTTCGGAGATAAGTTCCGGTCTCTTCCTTGCCGCTCTGGAGCGGGGGGATATCAGGGGTTTCTTCTTTGCGCATGAGCACCTAATCGATCTTGAGGGTGAGTATTGCGGCATCACCATGGCGTGCGATGCGGCACTTGGCTATAATATGTCGGCTCATGATGATCTCCGGGGCGGACGGGTCATCGACCTTTACGAAAACGGAAGGATGGATACCCATATGGTACACCTGATCGATCTGTTGGGGCGGGATGCCATGCGGAATCCCGACTATTTCGAGGGCGGATGTCCTTACTTCATCCGCGTGCTGTAAGGGGGAAAACGGAATGAATCGCTGTGAAATCTTTATTCAGGTGGATGAGATTGACCATATCACCTACGCCTATCACCGGGGTAAGGACTTTGATAAGCCCCACGCCGCCCGCCTGATCCGCCGTTATGCGGCGGAGGATGCCGGTGTCGCGGCTTTTTGCGCAAAAGCCGACCCTATCTTTTCTGAATTGGAGTCTTTGCCGGTTGAAGAACTGGAATTTCTTCTGACAGGCATCCGCAACATCTTTCTGCATACCGTCTGGGAGGACCAACCGCTCCCGATGATCTGCTGTCCCCCGGAAAGCTGAGAGTCTTTCCGATCGTAAGGTCGGAAAGACATCTGTGCACGGGGTGAAGTGACGAATATCTTAAAAAGTTCTTAAAACCGTTGGTGAGTAATTTGCCTTTTGGCCGTTCTTTTTCAGAAAGTATTTATAAAGAACTGGTCAATCCACAATAATTACATAAAAGCGTAATGATACGCAATTAGTTATAAAACAATTATAAACAAATTCCCCACTCCAAAAACGAAGCAGGGAATTTATCATCAGCTCATATAGTCTCTAAGTAGCTTTGCCCGAGACGGATGGCGCAGCTTGCGAAGCCCCTTGGCTTCAATCTGGCGAACCCGCTCTCTTGTAACATTAAATTCCTGACCGACCTCTTCCAGCGTTCTGGCTCTTCCGTCTTCAAGTCCGTAACGGAGGCGCAGTACTCTGGCTTCTCTCGGTGTCAGGGTGTCCAGAACCATGTTCATTTGCTCCTTTAAAAGGGTATTTCCGGCAGCCTCAGCAGGACCAACGATTTCCTCGTCCGGGATGAAGTCACCCAGATGACTGTCCTCTTCTTCGCCGATCGGAGTCTCCAAAGACACGGGATCCTGCGCAAATTTCAGAATTTCACGCACCTTTTCCGGTGACAGCTTCATCTCCTCCGCGATCTCGTCAACGCCGGGATCACGACCGAGCTCCTGCTGAAGCTGGCGTGACACACGGATAAGCCGGTTAATCGTCTCTACCATGTGAACGGGAATGCGAATGGTTCTGGAGGAATCGGCAATGGCACGGGTGATGGCTTGTCTGATCCACCATGTGGCATAGGTGGAAAATTTATAGCCCTTTTCATAATCGAATTTTTCCGCAGCCTTGATCAGTCCGATGTTTCCCTCCTGAATCAGATCCAAAAAGGAAAGTCCGCGCCCGACATATCTCTTGGCAATGCTGACAACCAATCGGAGGTTGGCTTCCTCCAGCTTCTGATGGGCACTTTCATCGCCCCGGAGCATACGCTCGGCAAGCTCCTTTTCCTGTTCCGGAGACAAAAGATCGACCTTTCCAATCTCCTTTAAGTACATCCTGACCGGATCATCTACCGAAAGTCCACCCGCAAGCACATCGGTATCGGCAAACTCCTCAGGCGGAATTTCATCAGGATCATCCGGTGATTCCTCCAACGGATCAATGTCATAGTCCACCATAAGCTCGATACCCATGCGTTCCATGGTATCATTAAATTTATCAATCGCCTCACCGCTATAGCCAAGCTCCTCAAGCTTTTCAAGAACTTCGCTATAGTTCAGCTTGTTATCCCTTCGCCCCTTTTCGACCAACTCCCGCAATGCAGAGGTTTTGCTCTTTACCTGTTCGGACATACTTTACTCCTCCGTTTTTCTTCTGCGTTTCTCTTCTATCGGACCCTATCGCAACTCCGATATCCTTATAAGAATAAAGTACCGAATTTTGTCAAATATTTCTTTAAATAACTCTAACCCTGCATTATTCACCGTAAAAAGCGGAAACAGAAAAACCCGCATAGAAGCTTAAAAATTGTATATTCCTGCTTTCACCCAATAGGTGAAAACAAAAAGACCGAAAAGATGTAGAAAAAGGACTTCAACTTTGGTATAATGTAGTTACCACACAAACAAAAACCAAAAGGAGAAGTCCCATGGTTATTATACCCGAAATCAAATTAGTTGCTTCTTGCTGCGTGTGCTT
>DCGU01000087.1:744-895 GCA_002315325.1 Clostridiales bacterium UBA1770 | reverse complement strand
TGATGTTGTGAATAATTCAGGATAAGAAAAAACGCGAACAGAAAAGTCCGTGAGAAAAAGAGGTATCATGATGTTTGATTGTAAGCCTCCCTATCTGGGAGTTGCCTATTACCCGGAGGACTGGCCGGAGAGCGAGATCGACCGGGACATT
>DCGU01000087.1:0-689 GCA_002315325.1 Clostridiales bacterium UBA1770 | reverse complement strand
GGAGAGCGAGATCGACCGGGACATTATCAGAATGAAGGAGATCGGTATCAATCTGGTGCGTATCGGCGAATTCGCCTGGCACCGGATGGAGCCGAAGCCGGGGGAATTTGATTTTTCCTTCTTCCACCGGGTGGTCGATAAAATGGGAGAGGCCGGGATCGGCGTGATTCTGGGAACGCCTACCGCCACGCCTCCCCGCTGGCTCGGCAGGGCGCATCCCGACGCCTATGCCGAAAACGAGAGCGGAAGCAAAAACACCCACGGCGGCCGCCGTTCCTTCTGCTCCAATCACGAAGCCTATGTGGACTACTCTCTGCGCATCGTGGAGAAAATGGCGCAGTCCTTTGCTGACGACCCCTATGTACTCGGCTGGCAGATCGACAATGAAATCTATTCCTTCGGCGGGTGCTTCTGCCCGATCTGTCAGGAAAAATTCCACCGCTATCTCAGGCAGGAATATCAGACCGTCGACCGGCTGAACGAGGCATGGGATCTGAACCTCTTCAGCCAGTGGTATGACGATTTTGACGAGATTCCCACCCCCAGAATCAGCTGGCACAATCCCCACCTGACCATGCACTGGAACATCTTCCAGCAGCGCTCCCACATTGCCTTTGTGCGAAAACAGGCCGAAATCCTGCACCGCTATGTCAAGGTTCCGGTCGGCACCGACACCATGCCCTTCAACG
>DCGU01000050.1 GCA_002315325.1 Clostridiales bacterium UBA1770 | reverse complement strand
ATGTCATGCCCGACACACCAATAAAAAAAGCAGGCGCGCACTGACGTGCACTCCTGCTTTTTTTATCACTCAATTAGCTGAGTTTGGAAGAGTTGATCTTGATGCCGGGGCCCATCGTGGACGCCAGAACGCAAGATTTGATGTACTGACCCTTAGCGGAAGCGGGCTTTGCTTTGATGATAGCGCCAACCAGCGTATCAAAGTTCTGCTGCAGCTTCTCGGCACCGAAAGATGCCTTGCCGATGGGGCAGTGGATGATGTTGGTCTTATCCAGACGGTATTCGATCTTACCGGCCTTAGCTTCGGTAACAGCCTTAGCTACGTCGGGAGTAACGGTACCGGCCTTGGGAGAAGGCATCAAGCCCTTCGGACCCAGAACCTTACCGAGACGACCGATAACACCCATCATGTCGGGGCTGGCGATAACGACGTCGAAGTCGAACCAGTTTTCCTTCATGATCTTATCTGCGTACTCGGCACCGCCGACGTACTCAGCGCCTGCTGCTTCTGCAGCGGCAACGGCTTCACCCTTGGTGAATACCAAAACTCTTACCTTCTTACCGGTACCGTTGGGCAGAACAACTGCACCGCGGACCTGCTGGTCAGCGTGACGGGAGTCAACGCCCAGACGAACGTGGAGCTCGATGGTCTCATCGAACTTTGCCTTGGAAGTCTGGCAAACCAGAGCAATTGCCTCGGCAGGATCATAGTTTTTGCTTCTGTCGTACAGCTTTACGCTGTCGGAATATTTCTTACCCATAACCATTGTCATCTACCTCCTCAGTCTTCTACCGTAACACCCATGGAGCGGGCGGTACCTGCAACCATGCTCATTGCTGTTTCAACAGAAGAAGCATTCAGGTCGGGCATTTTGAGTTCTGCAATCTTGCGAACCTGCGCGGAGGTCAGCTTAGCAACCTTCACGGAGTTGGGCTTTGCAGATGCGGTCTCGATGCCGGCTTCTTTCTTAATCAGAACGGCAGCGGGAGGAGTCTTGGTGATAAAGGTGAAGGAACGGTCAGCGTAAACCGTGATGACAACGGGAATGATCAGACCCATGTCATTCTTGGTTCTTTCGTTGAATTCTTTGGTGAATACGGGAATTGCAACACCGTACTGACCGAGTGCCGGACCTACAGGCGGCTGGGGAGTCGCTTTACCGGCAGGGAGTTGGAGTTTAATATAACCCAGAACTTTCTTTGCCATAATAATATACCTCTCTTGTGGTTCGTTACGGAAGAACTAAAATATTTTTCTTCCTCCCACTTATTTTGCGGAACAATCGGCCCGCAGTCGATTACTTTGGAAAGCGTTACGCTTACGCGTTGGCGGCTTTCAGTTCTTCCATCTTGAGTTCGACAGGCATGGAACGGCGTCCGCGGTTGACCGCGACAACGGCCGACTTGCCGTCCTCGGTGATGGAATTTACCACGCCGGTACTGCCGGCAAACAAACCGGAAACAACTTCGACGTTGTCACCGACCTTAATGGCGATAGCCTTTGCCTCACCGGCAAATGCCATGGCATCCACTTCCGCATCGGAAAGGGGCGTCGGGCGGGAGCCGGGTCCGACGAAACCGGTTACACCGGTGACGTTGCGGACAACGTGCCAGGTCTCATCCGTCATCACCATTCTGATGAAGACGTAGGACGGCATCAGGCGTGTCTCGTTGATTTTTTCAGTACCGTCCGCTTTGGTTTCGGTACTGGTTTCGGTAGGGATGCGCATATCAACGATTTGATCCTGCAGTCCCTTTTTCTCGATGATTCGAGCCAGGTTGGTCATGACTTTGTTCTCATAACCGGTATTGGTATGAATAACGTACCAACGTAAACCGACGTTCATCTCGTTTAAGTCACTCATGCTGCATTCCTCCTTGTTGTTTTTCGGTATTCGGGTATTTGGGTTAGGTAGTATTCATGGTTGGCATTTCCCATCGGACTGCGCCGTACCGTATAGGAACTGTGTCATGATAAAATCTGTTTGCTAACTGCCGGCTCAGCGGAATAAGTTGCTGAGCGCGTTGATTCCCTTGGAGAAGGCAAAATCCAAAACGAAGACAACAACGAAGGTGGCAGCGATGATAACCAAAGTAACCAGCGTACTCTTCACCACGTCTTCTTTTTTCGTCCATACGACTTTCTTTGCTTCACTCTTCAAACCCTTGAAGAAAGGAACGACTTTGTCACGCTTGGTTACGCAGATGACTACGATAACGGCAATGATGGCAACCACGATGATCCAAGAGATAACCAGCACTTTAACCTGCTGGGGATCTTTGGCCGTATCGTCGGTCGTATCGGTCGTTTCGGCCGTGTCATCGGCGGCTGTGGTTGTTACAGCGTCATCGGCTTCGGCACCGTCGATCTCGTTGGAAGGAATCTCGTCGGATTCGATACCATCGGTCTCGTCGTTGGAAGTCGTCATAAGCAGCTCTCCCTCGGGAGCGTCTGCACCATCGGTTTCATCAGCGAATACGCTGACGGTAAGCATAGACATCGTCAGGATCAAAGCCAGCAAAAAGGCACCCAGAGAAAGCAGTTTGCGACTGTTACGTACTGTCATGTCTTTATTGCTCCTTATCACTTGGATTCTTTGTGAAGAGTGTGTTTGCGGCAGCGCTTGCAGTATTTGTTCATTTCAAGTCTGTCCGGGTCATTCTTCTTGTTTTTCTTTGTGTCATAGTTTCTCGATTTGCATTCGGAGCAAACCAGAGTAATCTTGACTCTGTTGTCGTTAGCCATGTTGTTACGGCACCTCCTATTTTATTACTTGACCGTCAACGGCTGATCGGCGGCCATGTGTACCTCCCTCAGGAACAGAAGTTCCGCCCGGGTCCCGACGGGACCGGCGCACGGGCGCAACAAAAAAAGGCCTGCTCGCAGAGGTAGCGTTATTATACCACTGCAGGGCAAGGCCTGTCAAGCAAAATTTGCCTGTTTCTTTATATATATTTAAAAATATTCGCGCCTGCGGGCACGCCCGCCGGCGATATATGCGACATTTTGTCGTACCGCCCTCAATCGTTAAACCAATACCGCAAAATACGGCTGCAGGTTCTGGCAGCGTAGTAGCCGTGCTGCCCGTTTTCCAGCACGGTGATAATGGCCAGACGGTCGTCGCCGCGCTCGCCGACGCAGGCAAACAGCGCGTTGGCCGGGAGATTACCGCCGCGCTCGGCGGTCCCCGTCTTACCGTATACCGACACGTCGTCGGACAGTCCCTGCAGGAACAGCCCCACGGTATCGGCGTTCTCAACGATGACCTGCGCCATGCCGTCCTTCACGGTTTGCAAATCCTGCGCCGACAGCGTCACGCGCGATTGCTCGGTCACGACGGTTTGCGTTTTTTCGCCGGTCACGGTGTCGTCCACGGACAGCACGACGTGGGTGTTGTACCGCACGCCGCCGTTCCACAAAGAACATAAATAGGTACAAATCTGCAAGGGGGTAAACGTATTGGTGCCCTGCCCGATCGAAGCGTTGAGCACTTCGCTGTCAATCCAGTTTTTGTTGTTGGCGGGGCGGTCGGTCTGCCCGATTTTTTCCGGCAGTTCGATGCCCGTCGCAACGCCCAACCCCAGGTTTTCGGCATAATCCATCATACTCTCAATGCCGAGGCGTCTGCCCACCTCAAAAAAGAACCAGTTGCAGGAAACGCCGATGGCCTGTATGACGTTGATATCGCCGTGCGTCGTATGCTGTGAGTCCCATATCGCACAGTTTTGCGAACTTGAACCGGCCTTCCAATAATAGCGCCCTTCGGTGTGAATAATCGTGTCCCGCGTAATGGTGCCGGCCGTCAGGGCCGCCGCCGCAACCCCGAGTTTAAAGGTCGAGCCGGGGGCGTACAGCCCGTACAGGGCGCGGTTTGTCAGCACGCTGTAGGGATTGGCCAACAGGTCGGAATAGCTGACGGAGTAGGTTGTCAAATCGTAGGTGGGATAGGATGCCGCCGCCAGTACCTCGAAGGTGTCGGGATCCATGACGACCGCCGCACCGGCGTGGCAAAGATTATTTTCCGGATATTCCGGGTTGGCACCCAGCACGTTGTTATTTAAAAAACGAATATTATCGGCCAATTCGTCCTCGGTTTTCACCTGCAGGCCGATATCGATGGTCAGCGTAATATCCATGCCCGGCACGGCCTCCCGCACCACCTCGGTGCGCAGCACGTTGCCGTCGGCGTCGGTATACACGCGGTTGATGCCGTCAATGCCGTGGAGTGCCGTTTCAAAGGCCTCTTCCACGCCGTCGTGCCCCACCAAATCGGTGGCCGCATAGCCCAAATCCAGGTACGTCTGCTGCTCGCTCGCCCGCATTTTGCCCACGGTGCCCAGCAGGTGCGACGCGTACCCCGGGTATCGATAGACGCGCGTCCATGCGGCCTGTGCCGACAGGCTCGGCAGGCCCAGTTCCAGCGCCGCCGTTATTTCCTGCGTCGTCAGGTTCGCTTTATACACGTAATCGTTCAGCGTACTGAACTGTTTGTACAGCATATCGTAGCGGAGTTCCAAAATCTGCCACACCTCGTCGAAGGTGAACAGGCCGTCCTTTTCCCACGTGTCCAACGCATACCGCTCCAGCAGTTTTTCATATAGTTCCGGGGCGGAAATATCGGTGCCGGTTTCCAAATAGGACGTACAGCGGCGCCAATGCAGCCGCCGGTCGGAATCCGGGTCGGAGACTTCCGGGTGATAGACAACGGTACCGTCCGCCTGCATCAACAGGGGGAACAACAGGTCCGCGTCGGTACGCGA
This sequence comes from Clostridiales bacterium UBA1770, assembly GCA_002315325.1. Taxonomy (GTDB): domain Bacteria; phylum Bacillota; class Clostridia; order Oscillospirales; family CAG-272; genus UBA1770. The sequence continues at coordinate 43,773 of DCGU01000050.1, read as the reverse complement.
AACGGTGTGCAAAAGCGTAAGACATTGCGCGTTGATTTCGGCAACGCTGTCGGGCAGTGCCTGTGCCCGCATGACGAGTGAGTAGGTGCATTCGTTGCCGACGATTTCCACGCCGTTGCGGTCCAAAATACGGCCGCGCACGGCAGGGACAGTCTCCTCGTAGGTCAAGACCCCGTTGTCGGGCGAGTAGCGGTCGTTGGACAGTACCGTTACCGACAGCAGTTTGGCGGCCAGCAGTACGCACAACAGACAAAATATCAGCCCGATGGTATACGTGCGCCAGGGGTTGAGTTTATCGCGGTTAATCATTGCAGGTTCGCCGCTTATCTCGTTTTAAAATGAATCATATGCCGTTCGCTGCCGTTGAGCATGCGCAAAAGACCCATAGCGACACAATCGCGGGGCTTCGGCACCATATTGATTTTCACACCCAGGAAGCCGGACAGCGTGCGGTCGAGTCCCGGCAAAAGTGCCAGTCCGCCCGTGAGCGTAATACCGTAGTCGTACAGATCCGCCGCCAATTCGGGCGGACACTCTTCCAGCGTGGAACGGATGACCTTGAAAATGCTGACCAAATCATCCTTGATGGCGTTACGCAGTTCGCCGCTCGATACGGTCACGGTTTTGGCCATACCGGTATCCAAATTGCGGCCGCAAACCATCGTTTCCCCGCGGTCGGCGTGGGGATGCGCGGAACATACGGCATTCTTCAAATATTCGGCGGTTTGGGGACCGATGAGAAGTTTATACTGGTCCCGCAGATAAGAAGCAATCGTGGCGTCAATAGCGTCGCCGCCCACGGGTTCGGAATGGACGTTCACAACGCCGCCCATACTGAGCATGGCGCATTCCGTTGTGCCGGCGCCGCAGTCAATAACCATGCATCCGCCCGTACCGTCCAATTTCAGCCCTGCCCCGATGGCAGCGGCAATGGGTTCCTCCGCCAATGCCACGGAACGGACACCCGCCTCGAATACGGCATCCTCCACGGCGCGGCGTTCCACTTCGGTCGCCCCGCAGGGAATCCCGACAATCGCGGTGGGACGCCCCAGGGAAGAAGAAGGCAGAATTTTTTCCATATAGCGCGTCAGCATACGCGGTACCGCGTCGCAGTCGGCGATGACACCGGACTTCATGGGCTTATACGCCAGGATACTGCCCGGCGTTTTGCCGATCATGCTCTTGGCTTCTTTTCCCATCGCCAAAATAGCGCCGCCCCGTTTTTCCACAGCAACAGCCATCGCGTCGCGCAAAATAATGCCCCGTCCGCGCTGTACAACGCGCAGATACGAGGTACCCAAATCAATGCCGAGTTCTTTTGCCATAACGGGACTCCTTTCGCGGCGTTGCCGCAGTTCATCTTCGCACAATCACAATCCGTGTGATACAATCAAAAATCAGGAAAAATCTTTCAACGTCAGACCGAACGTATCGCGCAGCAGCACCTGTACGTCGTGCACGGGCAGCCCCACAACGTTGTAATAGCAGCCGAAAATGCCGCGAATCCAAAGGGCTGCATGGCCCTGAATCGCATACCCGCCTGCCTTGTCATAGGGCTCCTTCGTGCAGGCATAGGCCAGTGCATCCGCTTCGTCAATGACGTCAAAATCCACAATCGTTTCCGTGTGGGACGAAACGCAGACGGGCTTGCCGTCTATATATCCGGACAGGGAAAAGCCGGTCACCACGGTATGCCGGTGCCCCGACAGCGTACGCATCATGGCCAAACACTCATTTTCACAATGGGGTTTCCCCAGGATTTTTCCGTCGGCCACAACGACGGTATCGGCCGACAGCACGATAGAGTCAGGCGCGCACGTGACGGCGCTGCCCTTTCGTCTTGCCAATTCCTCCACAAAGGCGGCAGGGTCCGTGACGCTGCAGGATTCGTCCGTTTCCTGCGTCTGCACGGTAAAGGTGATACCGAGGTTTTCCAATATTTCACGGCGTCTGGGGGACTTGGACGCCAAAATCAGGTGCATTTTGCGGTCCATTTCACTGTACTCCCGTGGAGCCGAAGCCGCCGGCACCGCGTGCCGTTTCATCCAGTTCTGCAACAGGCAAAAGGTTGGCATGGCATACGGGCATAAACATCAGTTGTGCGATGCGGTCGCCGCGCCGCACGGTAAAGGGGGTATCGCTTGTATTGAACAATGACGCACAGATTTCCCCGCGGTAGTCGGCGTCGATGACACCGATGCCGTTGGACAGACAAATACCGGATTTGCAGGCCAGGCCGCTGCGGGCAGCCAATACGGCAACGACGCCCGTCGTTTCGGGGGCGATGGCGATGCCCGTGGGAATCAGGGCACGCTTGCCGGGCTCGATGACGACCTCGGTCCCCTCGTCCAATGCGGCGCGCAAATCCAATGCGGCGGCACCGTCCGTGGCATACGCGGGCATGGGCATACCGCGCGTCACTTTCACGTGGACGCAGACGGCATTATTGTTTTTTGTTTCGAGCGGTTCTGTCATGGGGGCGTCACTCCTTACGTTTATAAAAGCGAATCTTTTTCGTTCCGATCAAAGGAAAAGCACAAGTAAATCAAACGTGCCTTTTGTATAAAACAAAAAGAAACAATTATTCATAATAATTTTAACACAAACGTCACTTCCTTGCAAGTTTTTTTGCTGGACAAGGTTTTGCGACTATGATATAATTTTTATATAAAAGAAAGTGAGATTACTATGGCATTGGATTTTGAAGACGGTATTTGCTGCTTTACGGGACACCGCGTCATTGCGGGAGACCTGCTGCGTTCCGGGGTGCTGAACGCCCGGCTTGACGCAGCGATTGCATCGCTGGCGGCGCGCGGCATTAAAACGTTTCGTGCCGGCGGGGCACGCGGGTTCGATACGCTGGCGGCGCAGGCAGTCCTGCGGGCACGCGAGCAGTACGGTTTGCAGCTGCATTTGTACTTTCCCTGCCCCTCCCAGGCGGACGCTTGGACCGAACAAGAGCGCATCGTTTACAACCAAATTAAGGAAGCTGCCGATAAGGTTTTTTTAACGTCGCCGTCTTTCTACAAAACCTGCATGTTGACGCGTGACCGCGCCATGGTGACGGGCGCCGACGTCTGCGTCGCCTATTTCACGGGTGCCCGCGGGGGAACGGCGTATACCGTGAATTATGCCCTGAAGTCGGGGCTGGAACTCATTAACCTGTATACTATGGAAGACGCTGAATTAAATTTGGCCAATTGAAAAAGGCACAGACCGCACAAAACGGCGGGCAATTGAAAGATGGTTGGAATTACGTCTTGCCGTATGATGAACTCCTTCCACCACCTTCGGTGGTCCCCCTCCCCCTAGGAGGAGGCTTGAAAAAGTTCATTGCCGCGGCATGGAGAACGGGATTAATTCTCTCAACCTTTTTTCGCATCCCCCCGCGGGCCGAAGGAAAAATAGTGCAGAATGGACGAAAGCCGAGCGTCGCCGTACTGGGTACGGCAGTCGAGAGCTTTTGGCCATAGCAAAAAACATGCAAAAGGATGGAAGTTTTGACCGTTAGGCCAAAATTCATCCGCAGAATCATTTCAGATTTCATTTATTTTCGGGCACGATAAGTTTAAGTCAGCACAATTCGTTTTTTGCGGTCTGTGCATTTTTCATCGGCCCCGTCATTCAGAGAGGAGAATACAATATGAAAGCTGTTGTAACAGTAGTCGGAAAAGATATGGTAGGTATTTTGGCCCGCGTGGCGGGTGCCTGTGCCGAAAAGAACGCCAACGTGGAACAGGTCACGCAGTCCGTCCTGGACGGCTATTTCTGCATGGTCATGATTGTGGATATTGCCAAATTGACCTGCGGTCTGGACGAATTGCAGAAGCTGATTGAAAAGAATACCCCCGGCATGGTGATTCACGTCATGCACGAGGATATTTTCAACGCCATGCACCGCATTTGAGAACAAAGGAGACAGAGCATCGTGTTAACCATGAACGACATCATGGAAACCGTCACGATGATTCAGGACGAAAACCTGGACATCCGTACGATTACCATGGGCATTTCCCTGCTTGACTGCGCCGACGCCGATATTCACAAGTCCTGTGAAAAAATCGCCGCCAAAATTCACCGCCTGGCCGACAACCTCGTTTCCGTCGGTGAAACCATTGAAAAGAAATACGGTATTCCGATTGTCAATAAACGCGTGGCCGTCACCCCGATTGCCATGCTGGTCGCCGTGTCCGGTGGCGATCCCGTGCTGTACGCACAGACGCTGGACCGCGTCGCCCACGAAATCGGCGTCAATTTCATCGGCGGCTTTTCCGCCCTGGTGCAAAAGGGCTTCAGTGCCGGCGACCGTGAACTGATTGACGCCATTCCCCGTGCACTGGCCGTTACCGAGCGTGTTTGCTCCAGTGTCAACGTCGGTTCCACCAAGGCCGGCATCAATATGGATGCCGTCAAACTGATGGGGCAAAAGGTACGCGAAGCGGCCGAGTTGACCGCCGACAAAAACTGCTGCGGCCCCGCCAAGCTCGTGGTCTTCTGCAACGCCCCGGAGGATAACCCCTTTATGGCAGGCGCCTTCCACGGTGTGGGTGAGCCCGACGCCGTACTCAACGTCGGCGTGTCCGGTCCCGGCGTTGTGCGCGCAGCGCTGGCCAAGCTGCCCAAGGATGCCCCCCTGAACGAGGTGGCGGAGCTGATTAAGCGCACTGCCTTTAAAATCACGCGTATGGGCCAGCTCGTCGGTTCCGAAGCGTCCGCCATGCTGGGCGTTCCCTTCGGCATTATCGACCTGTCTCTGGCGCCGACGCCCGCCGTCGGTGATTCCGTCGCCTATATTCTCGAAGAAATCGGCCTGGAACAGTGCGGCACGCACGGTACGACCGCTGCGCTCGCCATGCTCAACGACGCCGTGAAAAAGGGCGGCGTCATGGCCTCCTCCTCTGTCGGCGGCCTGTCCGGTGCATTCATTCCTGTGACGGAAGACGCCGGCATGATTGAAGCCGCGCGCTCCGGCTGCCTGGGCCTGGAAAAGCTGGAAGCCATGACCTCGGTTTGCTCCGTAGGCCTGGATATGATCGTCATCCCCGGCGACACCCCGGCAGAAACCATCTCCGCCATCATCGCAGACGAGGCCGCCATCGGTATGGTCAACTCCAAAACGACCGCCGTCCGCGTCATCCCCGCCATCGGCGTCGCCCCCGGCGAAGAGCTCGATTTCGGCGGCCTGCTCGGTCATGGTCCCGTTGTGCCGGTACACAAACAATCCGCCGACGTAATGATTAATCGAGGCGGGCGGATACCGGCGCCAATGCAAAGTCTTAAAAACTAAGCGTTGGCAGCTGTCAAAAAAGGCCAGACCGAAAAAGCATTTTCCATTTATTTTTATCTTCCGCAATGATTATTGTTTTACCAAAAATATAAAGCATTCAAAAGAAAGAATAAAAAAGAGACGTGCTTTTTCTACCGCCGATTGCGGCCCTTGCAGTACAAAGTACAGCGGGCACACCGCAATCGACGCTTCTGCCTCTTTTTTCCCTAGCTGCCATAAAGTTCCAAACTGTCAAAAAAGGCCAGACCGAAAAAGCATTTTCCATTTATTTTTATCTTCCGCAATGATTATTGTTTTACCAATAACAGCTTCTGCATCCTTTTTTCCTGTCTCCTGTCCGGCTATAAACGGAGACGTAAAAAACGCGCAACCTAAACAGCGTTCATTGTAACTCATTTTGTCGCAGGGTTCCTTTCGTCATGCTTCGCATGCCACCTACTCCCCGGCGGGATATACCTCCCGGAGGAAGGCTTTGAAGTTCATAGGCTCCCTCCGGGAGGGAGCTGGCAGCCATAGGCTGACTGAAGGAGCACTGCGGTAGAATCAATTACGGCAGAGAAAACAAAAAACGCTATTTTCTTTTTACTGCCGCATCCTCAAACAAAAAATAGTAACGTCATTTTCAAGGAGGCTCCTATGAAACTGAATTACAAGCGTACGCTCCTCGTCGGTTTTGCCTTTTTCCTGATTTGTCTGTTCTGGCAGGCCTACGATTCCATCATTCCCAAAATACTGACCGATAAGTTCGGTATGTCGCAGACCATGTCCGGTTTCATTATGGCGCTGGACAACATTCTGGCCGTCTTCATGCTGCCGCTGTTCGGCGCGATTTCCGACCGTAAGAATTCCAAGCTCGGCCGCCGCACGCCCTTTATTTTGGTCGGCACGCTGATTGCCGCCGTTGCCTTCTTCGGTCTGTCGTTCGCCGACAATATGCAATTGACGCAAATTCAGCCCATCCCCGACGTGTACGACGCGACCGTAGAAAATAATGCCGCCCTGGAAGCACTGTTCGACGAAAGCGTCACTTTTGTCGACCCCTGCGACACCGCCGTCGTCAATACAAAAACGACGCTGCAGGCGCTCTACCCCGACGTCAATACGTTCGGCGCAGCCCTTGCCGCCGCCGATGCGGACGCAACGGCACGCCTGACGGCCGCACGGCAGGCCTACGCCCGCCAAAAAACCGTGGAGAGCCCCGTGACGCTGGTCGTCTTTATGATTCTGTTGCTCATCACGCTGGTTGCCATGTCGTCCTTCCGTTCCCCTGCCGTCGCGCTGATGCCCGACGTCACGCCCAAACCGCTGCGCTCCAAGGCCAATGCCATCATCAATCTGATGGGCTCCTTTGGCGGCATCCTGGTACTGGGCCTGGGTATCGTGTTCGGCACGGGCAAAACGCAAAACACGTTTATGTCCTACACGCTCTTCTTCGGCGTATGCGCCGGCATTATGGTACTTTCCCTGGTTGTGTTCCTGCTCACCGTGCGGGAACCCAAATGGGCTAAAGAAGCGCAGGCCGTCAATGACAAATTGGACGAAAAAGACGCCGTGCCCGATACGCCGAATATGCCCGCCGCCAAACTGTCCCGTGCCGAGATGAAATCCTTATTGTTCATTTTGGCGTCGGTGATCCTGTGGTTCATGGGCTACAATGCCGTAACGTCCAAGTATTCGGTGTACGCCGGCAACGTGCTGGGATTGGACTATAACTTAACGCTCATCGTGGCGCAGGCAGCCGCAATACTATCGTATTTGCCCGTTGGTATCATCTCCACCAAATGCGGCCGTAAAAAGACGATTATGGCCGGTATCATTATGCTGGGCGCCGCCTTCGGCACGGCATCTTTCCTGCGTGCCGGCAGTAACGTATGGGTGATGAACGCCATCTTTGCCCTGGCCGGCATCGGCTGGGCCACCATCAACGTCAACAGTTTCCCCATGGTCGTCGAGCTTGCCAAATCCGGCGACGTGGGTAAGTTCACCGGCTTTTACTACACGGCCAGTATGGCGGCGCAGATTGTCACCCCCATCCTGTCCGGTATCTTCCTGGACACCGTCGGTATGACGACGCTGTTCCCCTACGCCACGCTCTTCGTGGCCGCCGCCTTCATCACCATGCTGTTCGTACGGCACGGCGACGCCAAGCCCGTCGGCAAAGCCGATATGCTGGAATATCTTGATGCGGGAGATGATTGATTCATGATTGCCGCCTGCATCGTTCTTGCCGTTTTACTGCTGCTGTTTTGCCTCTATTTGTTGGTACTGCTGCGTCCCGCTAAACCGCAACGGGTCCCCGCCGCGGCGCTGTTCACCGACTACGCCCACCGCGGGCTGTGGAATGCCGAGAACGGCATTCCGGAAAATTCCCTGCCGGCTTTTCGCCGTGCGGCAGAGGCCAAGTTCGGCATTGAGCTCGACCTGCAGCTCTCCCGCGACGGCATCGTTATGGTCTTTCACGACGAAAACCTGCGCCGCATGACGGGCAAAGACGCCAAGCTGTCGGACCTGACGTTTGACGAACTCCGCGCCCTGCGTTTGGGAAATACCGACGAGGTCATCCCGACGCTGCGCGAGGTGCTGGCGGCCGTGGACAGCCGCGTACCGCTTTTGATTGAGCTCAAGGGTGAGAGCACCGACACGGCACTCTGCCCCGTAGCCGACGCACTTTTGTGCGGCTATGCGGGCCCCTATTGCATCGAATCCTTCAATCCCTTTTTGCTGGATTGGTACAAAAAGAACCGTCCCGACGTATACCGCGGTCTGCTCTATACCAACGTCGTGCGGGAAAAGAAAAAGGCAAGCGCCGCCAATCTGCTCTTAACAGCCGCCGCGCTCAACTTCATCGCCCGCCCGCATTTTATCGCCTACGACGAGCGTGTCAAAAACGCCCTGCCCGTCAAGGTTTGTACCCGCCTCTATCGTGCCGGGAAATTCACCTGGACGGTACGAAGCCTAGCGTCATACGATGCGGCGTATACCGACGGGGCCTGCCCGATATTCGAGCGGTTTATCCCGGCGCGCAAATGAAAAGTGAAGATACAAGAAAAAAGTGCGGCACGCCGCACTTTTTTCTATCTAAGCCCATTTGTTTCCATCAGTTCCTGCCATACGCCAACGTTTCAGCGGAATTTTGTGATGACAAGCCCATTTTTAAGTGGAATTTTGTGATTATTCTTTCGTTTTCTTTAGGAATTTTGTGATTTTTTCTATAGACATCGCCGGAATTTTGTGATATACTGTCGTTGCGTAAAGAAAGAGGTGTCATATGGAAAAGCTGTTAAAACGAAAAATCGATTCCTATTTGACTGCGTGGAAAAACAATCCGGACCGTAAACCGCTTATCGTAAAAGGCGCAAGGCAAATTGGGAAAACCGAATCCATCCGTTATTTTGCGAATAAAAATTATCAGAACGTCGTTGAAATCAATTTCATTCTGCAAAAGCAGTATACAGACGTTTTTGATAACGGGTTTGAAGTTGACACAATATTAAAAAACATTTCCCTCAAAAACCCGAATTATTCTTTCATCCCCGGTGAAACACTCATTTTTTTTGACGAACTGCAAGCATGTCCAAACTGTGCCACTTCTCTGAAATCCTTTCGGGCCGACGGTCGATATGACGTGATTTGTTCCGGTTCCATGATGGGCATCAATTACAGCGAAATTGAGTCAAACAGCGTCGGCAACAAGGAAGACTTTGAAATGCACTCCATGGATTTTGAAGAATTCTTATGGGCAAAAGGATACTCGCAGGACCAAATTGAAGACCTATATCAGCATATGAAAACGATGACACCGTTTTCAAACGTAGAATATAACGTTATGCTGGATTCTTTTCGGGAATATATGATTCTCGGCGGAATGCCTGCCGTTGTGAGTTCATTTGTCGAAAACAAAAATTACAGCGGAACACTTCAAATGCAGCGCCAAATTTTGCTGGATTACGAAGAAGATATCACAAAATACGCTGCCGGATTAGACAAAGCCAAAATTTTAAACGTTTATCGAAAAATACCGGTGTTCTTGGGTAAGGATAACAAAAAATTCCAAATCTCCAAAGTTGAGCGTGGGGCTCGAAGCCGCGAATATATCGGCACGGTTGACTGGCTGAACGACGCCGCTATTGTCAACGTTTGTTACTGTATGCAGCAGGCAGAGCTCCCCTTGCGTGGAAATTATAATCCGGACAATTTTAAATTATACTTTCGTGATACCGGGTTGCTCATTGCATCCCTTGACGAAGAGGTCCAGGAAGATTTACGCTTCAACAAAAATTTCAATACGTACAAGGGGGCACTTTACGAAAACGTCATTGCAGACTTACTTGTAAAACAAGGATACTCTCTTTATTTTTATAAAAATGAAAAAGGCACGTTGGAAATGGATTTCTTTGTACGCGACGCAAATACGCTGATTCCGATCGAAGTGAAAGCCGGCGACAATGCAACTGCCTCGTTAAACACGTTGATCAACAGTGACGACTACGAAGACGTCCAATATGGTATTAAGTTTTGTAATAAAAACGTCGGCTTTAACGGAAAGTTTTATACGTTCCCCTATTTTCTTGTCTTTTTAGTAAAGAGATTTTTAGCAGAAAAGACAGAACCAAACTGATATCGTTTTACCGTTGTGCAGTCATTTCTGCAAATACGTCTATTAAGAAGAAAAAAGTGCGGCACGCCGCACTTTTTTCTTGTATCTATTCTTTGCAAAGCACGTACGTCTCACAAAACGATGAGCGCTTCCTCTTCCAGTAGGAATTGCTCAACACCGATATATAAAATACCGTTTTCGTCGCGCCACGGTTCGACGTTATCCTTCACAACAACAACCTTTTTGAACGAATCAGGAATCAGGCACAGGGAGCTCGTTTCCTGCTTTCTTTTTTCCGGATCCTCAATGGAAAGCGCCGACTGAATATAATAGCGTTGGCTGCCTCGATTGACAACAAAATCCACTTCAAGCTGCTTTCGGATTCTTTTATCGTTTTCATCGCGGACGTTCTTTTCGATAACGCCGACGTCAACGTCGAACCCGCGCCGCACCAAATCGTTGTAAATGATATTCTCCATAATATGCGGCTCTTCCTGTTGACGGAAATTTAAGCGCGCGTTGCGAAGCCCAATATCGGTAAAATAATATTTGACGGGAGTTTTGAGATATTTTTTACCTTTGACGTCATACCGCTGGGATTTTTCAAGCAAGAAAGCATCCTGAAAATAATCAAGATACGTTTCGATGGTGCCCGACGTCACGCGGATTTGTTTCTCGGTTACAAACGTGTTGGATAGTTTATTCGGATTGGTCAACGATCCGATGGACGACGAAACAACGTTGAGTAAGTCCCCCAAAATCTCGGTTTCATGACGAACGTCGTGACGTTCAACGACGTCTCTCAGGTACGTTTTGGTAAACAGATCCTTCAGGTATTTACTTTTTTCCTCATGCGTGTCTAATGACAACGTCAGCGGCATACCGCCGTACGTGTAGTATTCACGCCAAGCGTTTTGCGGTTTTCCGGTATAAACGGAGTAAAACTCTGCATAAGATAACGGATAGACTCTGATTTCATCACCGCGATCACGGAATTGTGTCAAAATATCCGACGACAGCATTTTGGAATTGCTGCCGGTAACGTAAACGTCTGCATTGGGTATTTTAATCAGCCCCAAAAGCACGTCTGCAAATCCGATTTCCACGTTGCTGTCTTTGTCATATGGATTGGGCACAAGACTGACAAACTGAATCTCATCAATCATGACGTAGTACTGTTTGGTCGCATCAGTCATTTTCCCGCGTATATAGGCGTCCAAGGCAAAAGGATTTCGATAGGGAAGATTACCAATCTCATCCAAGGCCAACGTGATAATTTGCTCGTCACAGACACCACGTTCCCGCAGATATTTGACGAATAAATCAAACAGGAGATAGGATTTACCGCATCTGCGAATTCCCGTAACGATTTTAACGCGGCCGTTATGCATCTTTTTGATGAGTTGATTGAGATATTGCGGGCGGTTGATTTCCATACTGTCGGCTCCTTCTAAAAGAAATTTTGTTGCTTTGCCGCATTTTTTTCTTGTACTTATTATACCATAAAACCATACGATGTCAATCGCCTAAAAGAAAAAAGTGCGGCACGCCGCACTTTTTTCTTTTATCATGATTCGTTATTAACGACGTTACGCAAAGAAATGCGATTTCCGTTTTCGCCGGTGCAGAATAAACGCAACGGCACCGATGGCAGCCGCACCGACGGCAATCCAGACGGCAAGCATGCCCTCGTGGTTGTTTTGCACAGGCGGTGCGTTGACCACCAGAGTCACGTTATACCCGGCCGACGTGTAATTGGCGGTTTCGGGTGTGAAGTAAGTCACGACGTAGGTGCCCGGCTGGGTAAACGAAGCCGGATCGGCGTCAGTCGTGGCCATGCCCCATTTTGCCTTGATCGGTGCAAACGTGCCCTCTCTCGGCAACACAAACGTGCCGTCGCCGGCATCGGTCAGCGTGGCGTAGATGGTCATCCACGCGCTGAACGGGACGTCCAATACGTTTTCGGCCGGCTCGACCAGCCAGGTGATTGTCGCGGTATGACCGCAGGGGAACGTATATCTATCGTCAAGAATCGTTGCCTGCATTTCGTAGGTGCCGGCATCGGTAACGGAAACGAGTGTGATTTGCATCACTGTTTCATCCCAGTCGGTCAGCGAAGGCGTTTGGATCTCGCCCGTATAGACGGTATCCTGCGCTGTCGGCACGTCCAGGACAATCGGGTCGATATATACGGCAAAATCTGCCGTTTCGATTTTGGTTTGTCCCTCGGCTGTCACCGCGGCTTCACAGCGGTATTCGCCGCTGTCCCCGGGATTACCGGCAAGCGTCAGGGTGTTCCCCGTCACGTCCGCCAGTACTTCGCCGTCGCGGTACCAGGTATAGGTCACCCCCAGCGGGTGCGTCGCGTCCAGCGTCAGCGTGACGGGCTCGCCGTCGTAGGTTTTGATGATACCGGAAGTAACGTTATTGACCGTGATATCTTTGAGCACCCAAGTGCCGTGCAAATCCAGGCTTTCCGTACCCATATACGTGGGCTTATCGGGGATATCCAGAGTGAACCCGTTTTTGGCGGGATAGCTGATAATGTTGCCCTTGTCATATTGGTCGGAACGCACCAGTTCCCCGTCGATATAGATTCTGCAGTTGTATTTCCAGCGGGCAATCAGCGTCACGTTCTGTGAAAAGGACATGGGGAAGGTCACTTTACGCCGATAGGAATCGTCGAGATACCAGCCGGCAAAGGTTGCATCCTCCCCGACCAAGTCGGGAATGCCCTGCACCGGATAATCGAAGTAGAACGGCATACGCACGTACGACGTGCCGGACAACAGCGTCAGGGTCCCGGATTTTGCCGTCACGGCACCCAGGGCGTTGACCAAACCGTAGCCGAACAAATTATCAATACCGGCAGACCCAAGGTCTTTCGCCGTAAAGGTAAGCGCGTAGGTGACGTCCTGTACCGTCGCATCGGGATGCGCACTGTAATACAATGCCGCAATACCGGCGACGATGGGCGCGGCAAACGACGTACCGTTGGCTGTATAGGTTCCGCCGCCGCACAACACGGCCGTCACGTTACCGGGTGCCACCACGTCAATGCCGGGACCGTAGTTGGAGTAAACGGCCTTGGCGTTATTTTTATCCACGGCGCCGACACAAATGACGTCGGAAAGATTTGCCGGGAGAGAGAGGCGCGTGGAGCAGGTATTGCCCGCCGCGCACACAACCGTACAATTTTTTTCTTTGGCCTGTGCCACCAGGGCTTCCATAGCGGCGTGCGTTTGCGCGTCGTCGCCGATGCCCCAGGATATACTGATAACGGAACAATCCACCGACAGGGCGTATTCCATGGCGCGAATCAGATCGGCGTTTTGGAAGCCGCTGTCGCCCCACAGGCATTTAATGACAACCAGTTCGCAATCGGGCGCCACGCCGCGGTAATCGGCCAACTGCGACACAATCATGCCGGCGCAGGCCGTGCCGTGGTACCCTTCCCCGGTTACGTATTCGTCCATGATAACGGAATACCCGGCGTCTGCGACGCATTGCTGCGTCGTGGCATTGTAGGAAAGCGGACTGACAATACTGTTGCCGTCGGCGTCCTTAAAAGCGGCGTGATTGTAATCGATACCGGTATCGATAACAGCCACACGCACCCGCGTGCCGTCGGCCCGCTTGCCGGTAATGCCGGCATTATGTAAATCCAATACGTTGGTCTGCGCCAAGTACGGTGACGGCGAATAGGTCGCTGCGTACAGCTCTGCGCCGAACAATTGCGCCCGGCCGACACGCGCGCCGGACGATGCCGTGAACAGTCCCAACACCGATGCGCACAACAAACATACTGCAAGGAGACAAAACGATATTCTGTTTTTGCGGTTCAACGTTTCTTCCTCCCTTTCCAAAAATAAAAAACGCCGGCTGCATACCTATCCCGCCGAAAAACCGGCTCGTGAATGCAACTGGCTGACCGCACGTGAAAACCTGCGGCCCCTCTAGCTTTGCGTCGCCGGCTTACGCCGGTTTTGCCGATATTCGAATGATGCAGCGTACACTGCGCGTTGTTCTGTGACTTTATTACAGTAATATAATAAAATATATATTATTATACTCTTTTTTATCTTATTTTGTCAATGTTTGCATATGGTTTTTCAGGGATATTTACTGCTTTCTACGGTACGTTTTCCGGTCTGTCAACGATTATGCATATTTTAGGATATTGTTTTTTGCGATTTATGCATATTTTAGGATATTGTTTTTTGCGATTTGTGCATATTTTAGGATATTACTTTTTTGTGATTTATGCATATTTTAGGATGGTCGTTTTATAAAATAATGCATATTTTTCGGCATATCTTATATAACAAAGCCCCCGCAGCATACCGTACGGTATACTGCGGGGACCGTTTGCTTTTTATCCGAACCCAACGTCATGCGGCGTTGGGTTTCGGACGGAATGCTTTAAATGGTGTGCTTCTTTTTCTTGAAGACGAAGAAGTACAATACTGCACCGACGGCGAGGATGGCAACGACGCTCACGGCAATGATGATGCCGGCTGCGCTGCCCTTTGCCTGTGCCACGATGGCGTAGCGGGACAGGTGATCCGTCTCGAATACCAGGGTATCACCCACGCGTTTGGCGTTCATATCGACAACGCTGCCGTCCTGTGCCAGGTATACGATGGTCAGGTTCTCCTCATCCAGCAGTTCTGCGGGAATCGGCAGCGTGATGACCATCTTACCGTTGGGCTGTACCTTTACACCGGCGGATTCCAGCGTAATGTCGTAAACTGCCTTAACGGCACGCTTCTTACCAACGTCGGTATCCATAGCGTCCTTATCGGTTACGACCGCAACCACCAGCTTGGTATCGGGCTGCATACCGCCTTCAATTTCAGCGGTGACGCCCTGCTCTGCTTCGAATTCCTTGGCCAGGATCGTATAGGTTGCGTTCTCAATCGTTACGTCATAGTTGGCGTTATCCAACGCAGCGGTGATAGCGTAGGCGCCGGGTTTCGTACCCTCAGCCTTGGTCAGCTTCACGCTGTCGGCGTCTGCGCCGAACAGGCCCTGTGCCGTATAGGTCAGGGCTGCCTGTGCTGCGCCTTCCACGCTCGACTTATTGTCAACGCGGATGACTGCCTGTGCCTTGGCTACGGTGTATTCTACCGTCTTGGTACCCGTGAAGTTACCGTTACCCGTCAGCGTCAGGGTATATTTGCCTGCGTTCGTTACGGTATCGCCGGTAACGGTATACGTTACGGGAATACCGTTCAGCGTGACGCTCTTAATGCTCTGCTGCTGTGCCGCACCGTTGTAAATCAACGCTTCACCCAAAGTGATTACGGCATCGGCAATATCCAGGGCCGCTACGGTGTAATTAGCCGTGACGCTGCCCGTGAAGTTACCGTTCGCAGTTACCTTCATGGTATAGCTGCCGACGTTCGTTGCCTTATTGCCGGTTACGTCATAGGTAACGGCAAGGTCGCCGAGTTTCACGCTCTTGACGCTCACCGTCTGCTCTGCGCCGTTATACGTCAGGGCATTATCTGCCGTCACAACGGCGCCGGTAATATCCTTGGGCGCAATGGTGAAGGTGACGTACTTCGTACCGGTATACTCTCCGGTACCCGTAATAATCAGCACGTATACGCCTGCATCGGTGCCGACGTTCGCGGACACCGCGTAGGTAATCTCTTTACCGTCAATCTTTACGGAGCGAACCGTCTGGGTCTGTTCGCTGCCGTTATAGGTCAGCGCAGCGCCCAATTCGATGACAGCGTTCTTCACGTCCGTCTTATCTTCCGGATCGGTGGGAACGTCAGGATCGGTCGGAATATCCGTGCCGGTGGTAATGTCCGTGCCGGTCGTAATGTCCGTACCGGTCGTAATATCCGTATCGGTGGTGATATCCGTGCCGGTCGTGATATCCGTACCGGTGGTGATATCCGTGCCGGTGGTGATATCCGTGCCGGTGGTAATATCCGTTTCGGTCGTAACGTCCGTATCGGTGATGCTGCGTACGGTGAAAGGCACCTGAATGCTGCCCGTGAAGTTACCGTAACCGGTAATCGTCAGCACGTATTTGCCGATATCGGTTGCCGTGTTGCCGGTCACCGTATACTTCTTCACTTCCACGTCGCCCACCTTAACGGAGGCAATGGTTTGTTTCTGTTCTGCGCCCGTGTAGTACAGTTGTTCACCCAGTACAACGTCGGATGCGGAAATGGGCAGCGGCGATACCGTCCAGGTCGTAGCGATGTGACCGACACAATATTTGGTACCGTAGATATCCATCGGGAACGTCCCTGCGTAGTATGCGTAGGGCTGGCCGACTTCAAACGTTGCTTCCGCACCCTGTGCAATAACGGCTTTTACCGTTTGCAGCATGGGTTGATTCGTATAGGTAACGGGATCGCCGAAGATAACCGTTCCGCCCGTGATATCCAGGTAATGCAGCGTCAACGTGGATACGGCGTTGCCGGGTCCTGCCACTTCCATGCCAAGGGCATTGGTATACGTGGGACACGTAATGGTAATATCCTTGGAGATGACCTTACCCGCATCGTCCGTGAATACCTTATTGGCGGCACCCGTGATACGTACGGTCAGGGTTGTCTTATCTTCGCTGATGCCGATGGCGGTAAACTTCAATCCGCTTTCGGCAATATCGCTGACGAACCAGTTCGTGATATCTACGTTCGTCTTGGTGACGTTGTCCATACCCTCGAACGTCGTGCCCAGAATCTGGAGGTCGAACGTGGTGCTGCCGTTAATACGGACGCCCCAGGTGTAAACCAGATTGTCTTTCAACAGCACGTTCACCGTCGTGAACAGGGCGTAGAGGACGGTGCTCTCTTCTAGGCGGTCGGTTGCAAAGTCGAACTTATCGCCGATGATGCGGGCCTTGGTCTTATCGGCAAAGAAGTCGATGGCGGCCAATGCCTTGGCAGTCAGTACGGTGCCGTCCGGCATTGTATCGTTCATATAATAGGACTTACCCGTCTTGAGATCGCGATAACCGAGTACACGGTACCAGCCAATCATTTCGCGGTCACCCTGCATGGGTACTTCCGTGGGGCTGACGCTCAATTGAGCGTACTTCGTGGAAATTTCGGTCACAGTGGGCGTATTGGTTACGGGTTCCACAACGTCACCCGTGACGTGGTCCCAAGTGTAGTAAGCCGTCACGGTTTCGTTATAGATTGTGTATTCCCAGAATACAATATCCGTTGCGGTTGCGCCCGGTTCAAGGTTGAGATCAAGGGTCAGCGTCTTCGTACCCTCGGCACCCAATGCAATGAAGGAAGCTTCGCCGGCAATTGCATTGTAAGTCTCCACGGTGGCAAGCTTATTACCCTGTGCATCGTAACCCGTCATGCGGATATTGGCAATGCGGTTTGCATGCTCAGCATCGCGTGCACCCAGGGACAGGTTTTGGAAGGTGACCTGCACCTGCGTGTCGGAATTGGTCACAATCAAATTAGTGCGAATCAAATCGCGGTCATAGTTGATGGCCTGCTCGTAATACTTCTCCAACAGGTTTTCAACCGTGAAGGAAGATGCGTTGTTGGTCTTATTGACCTCATCCACATCCTCGATCCACGCCTTGACGTATACGACAACACCGTCGGTAGGCAGTTCTGCCGCACCCGTATCGGTATTAGTTACAAAGGCAGATGCAGCCACCATATCGTATACGTTCAACGTCTTAACGAAATCATACTGTGCCGCATCAATCAGTGCATAGTTGCCGGCGTCAATCGTATCGGCCGTACCAATCATATCGGTGCAGGCTTCGTCACGATAGAAACCAATCTTGACCACCTTGCCGCTGTTGACAAGCGGAATGGTAGAACCATTGTTCATTCTAACCTTCACGGATCTGGTAGCATCTTCAGCTGTAGCCACGAGCACTTCCGTGATACCAACGTCGGGACGATTGAGTACAATCGTGCCCTCGTTTGCACCATCGGTCAGCATTGCAGCATCGCTCCCCTGTGCATCCGTATAAGCAATAACTTCATATGCCAAATCCTTGATACTGTGTTCGGCATCGGCATTATTCGGAACCGTGTACAAGAATTGCACGGTCTTGGACGTGCCGGGCATAACCACACAGTTAATGGTTTCGGTTTTACCATCGACAGTAACCTTGATAGTCTTCAGGGCTGTCTTACCGGTATTCTTTACAATAAAGGTGAAATAAACGTCACCATCAGCATATACGTCGTTAATGTTGAAGTCAGGTTCGCTGACCGTATAGCCGTTATCAGGAACCGTCGCTTCAGCAACGTACATGTTGCGGATGGGATCCTTGCCGGTGATGGTATACAGTTCGGTATTCTCAGCACCGAAGAGTTTCGGTACGTCAACGGTACCGTAGGAGGTCAATGCCACTTCGTTGTAGTCACTGCCCAAAATCGCTACCTGCAGGACGCCGGTTGCATCCACGTAGGAATCAAAGTGGTCGATAACAACGTCGATAGGCATATCGGCTACTTCCACGGGAGCAGTGACACAAACCATACCTTCTGCCTTAACAAAACGGGATGCCTTGATATAGTAGTGCTTAGTCTCGTCATCAATACCGTTTTCGCCCGTCACCTCTTCAGTCCAAACGAGGCTCAGGGAATCAAAGGAGCGATTGGCATCAACCGCCAACTGGAACTTGGTGTCGATGTTCATATCCTCGTTATCGCGAACCAGTTCGGCAAAATTGGCATCCATGCTGCCGTTTGCACGAATCGCTGCGAAGCGGACGTCTTTCTTGGTTTCATCGCCTTCGGTATACTCTTCCACCCAACCGAGAACAAACTGCTCAGTTTCAACCGTGTTGATTTCGCGAACAACTGTCTTAATGCTGGGCAAGTTATCGGTCAGGTTATTGGTGGTCAAACGGACAGTGGTAATCACTTCGCCATCAGCACCGATGACCACATACAAAATTTCAGTATCGGTGTTGCCGTTTTCGTCATCACCGGTATCCAAACACAAGGCAACGCAAGCGGTACCATCAGCCATCATAGCGACATCAAGGGAAGCGATGGAACCGGATACGCAATTGTAAGCAATTTTGGCATCGGACCACGTTACACCATTGAAGCGGCTAAAATACAATTCATCGGATACGTCAAATACCAGGGGATTATCCGAAGAACCGGTCTTACGCCATACGGCGATGGCGTAGTCTGTATCGGACGCTTCATTATAATAACTTGCTACCTGCACGGACAAATCGGAAGCGTCGTCATCGGTAACCTGCGTCTGTACCCAAGTGTCCGTGTCGCTCACGTAGCGAGCAACGACGATTTCGGTGCAGTTCATCAGGTTACCCAAGTCCTCAGTATCAGCAGTATCACCCATTTCCTTGGTGAGGTTATCGTTCTGGCTGACCCAAGCGGCATAATAGTGCCCGTCGGTACCTGCCACGGAAACGTTGGATGCATTGCGGGTCGTCGCGTCAATCCAGTTACCATCTTCCAAAACCTGGTAATAAATTCTGGAACCAACGGCAGGGTTGACAACGTTCTTCAGCTTATAATCGGTATCAGAACCAACAAACCGGAACGTTGCGCTGTCGGCCTCTGCGGCAGTAGCGGCCACGTATGCCGAAATCACGATTTGAGTATCGGTAGCGAAGGTCCCCAGTATGTCACCGGTCGTCGCATAGTACGGGGTATCACCCATCACCATACATCTGTATTGGTTCAGCGTCCCCTTATCCACGTCGGCACCGGTCTTTGTTACGTCTGCCCAGGCGACAGCCGTCAAGGCATCGGTGCGTACGTCCATATCGGACAGGTAGAACATAATCTTACCGTCGTCGCTGAACAACGGGTTCGCATACGGATAGGAGTTTGTCTGCAGCAGCTGCACGTTCTTGGCCAGGTCGGTCGTCGTCGTCAGTGCGTACAAAGAGGCAGAAGCAGCGGGATAGAAGGTACGGTCAAAGGCATCCAAATAGTAACGGTCTTCTACCTTCATTTGCGTTGCCTGGAATATAACCGTACCATTAGACAGCAGGGTTGCCGTTACGTCATCGCCCTCCAGCGTTTTACCGGTCACGGTAATACTGCCGGCATCCGCGCCGTGCATCGTCTTGGATCCGCTGGTGTTATTCCAATACTCTTCGATAGATTCAAAATCATTGTAATACCAGCTGTCAATTTCAAACGGCACGGATGCTAACTCAAAACGCACACCAATGATGAGCAATTTGATAGTAAACTCAATACCGACTTCACCATTCAGCGTGACACGTTGACCGGTATATTTATCAAACTCGTCATTGCCCTTGCCGACTTCGAGTGTGCGGAAAGTGGCGTTGACACCGATCTTACCGTAGGGACCGACTTTCAATTCCAAAACGCCTACTGACAAACCGAGACCACCGAACAGGTGGATGTAAGTACGGGCAGTGACGTCAAGAATTCGATCCAAATACAACTGACGGGTAGCAGGGTTATAGTGGTTTTGATACTTCATTTGAACGGACATACCAAAACCGATACCAATGCTAAAGCATACGGGCACCGGCGTGGGAATGGTCCAACCGAAGTTAATCAAGGTAATATCACCGGTACTGGCATGGAGATTACCGGCCATGGTTTCAAATACCCAACCGGACGTCTTGTACACGGCTTCAATCAAAATATATCCGCCCATATCCATGGTCAATTTGCCGGAATCCTGATAATCTGCCTCGTTTTTATCCAAAATAGCACGAGCGTTCTCCATCTTTTCTTCAGAGAAGACCAAAGATGCACCGCTTGTTATACCCAATCCATCCGTGATGGCGTCCACAATAGTGCGGGGAGTCAATAGGATATAAAAGTGAGAAGGATGTTCCGTAGGATAAATGGTGCAATCCATCGCCGTATTACCGGCAAATAAAATCTCGGAAATGAGTGATAACGGAAGTTTCAAGAAGTCACCGAGGTCAACGGTATCCATCACTTCCATAATCTTTTTATTTTGGGAAGCTTCGGCAGTGGCACGATCAACCAGTGCCTGCAAGGCGCCTTCACCTGCAGCGACGTTTTCCTGATCAAGCAAGTTCCACAGTTTGAAGTTCATGTGCTTGGACTTAACAGCATGACCATTCAAATAAATGGTTAAATCATACGTCTGATACTCTTCAAACGGAATTTCAGTGTACTCATTGACATATTGTTCCAACAAACCCTCGCCTTCGTGCACCAACACTTGTTTGCCGGTCGCACCGAGCGTTTCACGGTTTACAACGTAAACGTTACGGCCGAGCGTTACGGAGGAGAAAGGATAACAATAAATAGCAACGTTTTTATCCGGTTCAATGTCCAGAAGAGAAGTTACGGGCTCAAGCAAAACCGTACTGGACGCCTGTCCTATGACCATTTTACCGGTGCTGTCACGCAATACAATAGAGGTACCGCTCAGCAAATCAGAGGAAACAGTAGCCGCATTGTTTTCACTGCCGGCCGTAAGATAATCGGCAAACACAACGTCATTAATAACAGCAATCTGGTTATAATTGAAGTTGGGGCCGATATTATGTTCACCGGAGGATAGATCATAAACGGTATTAACCAATCCTCCAGCACCTAAATATTGGCGCATAATAGTGCGCGCCAAATAAGGAACTTTTGTACCTTCTGTTTGGCCTAACGTAATAGACGCGATTGTCGTTGCACACAACGTGTCTTCATCCGCTGTAATTTCAACTGTTACAACGTCCTGATAATAACCGTTTTCTGGGGTCAATTCAACGACGTAAGTGATAGTTTCGTTCCCCATGAAGATTTCTGTATCGGTAGCACACCAGAACTGCGAGCTATCAGCCTTCAACGTGAACGCACCGTAAGCGTCCGTTTTTACGGTCATATCTTCATAACCATTCTGCAGAGTAAGGAAATTGTCCACATTTGTGTAAAATTGAGCTTGCGGACAGTATAGTTTATTTTTATAGATACCGGCGCGAACCGTGAATGTTGTATTGGCATAGGCGCTGCCATCCGTTTTTTTCACGTAGATTGTAACCTCGGACACCTTGCGCAATTGGCAGTTGTTGCAGGGATAAACCTGCAATGCTGCCACATCCTGCTCACCGGTTTCAAAATAGGTATTTTCAAACGTGCCGACGTATTCTTTATTTTTCGAAATAACGAACAATTCGGAAGCTATACCGGTCGGTTCATAAATTGCCAAACCGCCGTTTTCATCGGACGTCACATTCTTTGTTACGCCCTCCCCATTGGTGTACTGCACGGTAACTTGAATACGCGGCAGGAACTGGAATAGATAGAGCTGCTTGTCCAAACGTTCGCTGGTCAAAATCTCAACACTATCAGACATTCCCTCCACGCGTGCGTGGGTTGCCGTGATAATTGTTGTGGAAGCTACTTTATTATGACCAACGGCAATAAAGTCAGTAGCCGGCAGATAAGATACGTAAGAGTAAGAACGAATATCGGAATACAAACCACCCTGGGAATAATCCAACGTGGCCACGTCATTGTCGGATGAAGACCATTTGATTTGGTCGGAGAGCATACCCCATTCGTAATCGCCGAAGTTGATAGAAACTGCGACCTGGAGATTGACGTCCCTTTGTAATTCATCAATTGAGATATGGTTACCTGCCAAATCCAGATCACCGGAAGTGGCATTCGTTCTTAACATAGACTTGATATAATCAATGTTTTGCAAATCGTACACGTCAACATCGGTTTCGGAAGTGGCTTTACCACCGGTACTGCCGCCGATATCACCGCGAGTAACGGCCTTGACCAATACCTTCATTGCTTCGCCGTTGTAGACGTACAACGTTAAGGAATCTACGCTGTACACGTCATCGTTACTGTTACGACAATAGATGGACACCGTGTAGATTTCCTTCAATTTATTTTTCGGAACTGTTGTATCCAATCCGGCAATATCCGTTAAGGTAATCACACCGCTCGCGGCATCTGTGCCGGTCATAATACCCGATTTAACCAATTTGCCGTTGGAATCCTGCACCGTATAATAGGCGGCACCGTCAGGATGGAATTCAGGATCCATTTTCCCGTTATGATAGGTAATTACAGGAAGATTTGTATCCAAGACAAAGTAATTATTCAACTTGTCAAGCTTGGCAACGGCAGGCTGGGGCTTAACCTGCAATACACTGTAGGTTTCCAGCGTAACGTTTTCTGCCTCGTTAACCGCGGAAATAATCGCCACGTAATCCTTCCCGGAACCGGTGGCAACTTTGTGAAGCACGTTCTCCGGAATCGTTACGTAGGAGATAGTATTCACGGTAACGTTCGTGCGAGTTGCCGTGTAATCGGTCACGGTCGGAATATCAGTGGCAGTTCCGTAATCTGTATCCGTGCCGGGATTGGGATTCGGAATCAGAATCGTTTTCGTTGCAACGTATTCTTCTTCCGTAACAATGGTAATCGGGCTGAGTTCTGTATACGTACCCACGGGAACAGCACCGTCTTTAGGAACGGCACGACCGTTCTCGATGGTGATGTCACTATATTTATACAAGCGCAACGTATAGGTCGTTACAAAATTCGGGTCATCCTTGGCATCCTGGTTACGGGCCGTGAGGTTGGAAGTGAAATAGACCTTCGTCAACACGTCTTCCAAAACCAGCTTATTTTGGTTTGCCTTAGGCGTAATTAAGAACGGCGTCAAACCGGCACGTGCATAAATAGCACCGGCATACAGGTAGTACTGGTACTCGGCAACGTCACCGTTGGAGACGTTGAGATAGAAGTAAACAAAGCCGGATTCACCGGTGAAGATAACGTACCCATCCTCATCGATGGTAGCAACGTTGGGGTTAGAACTCATCCAACGGCAGAACTGCTTATCGGTAAAGGAGAACTCGTCTGCACCGATATACTCGGTTGCACTGGCAATACGGTCATGCACCTCATATGTTAAGCGCAATTCCAAGTTGCTTTCAATATAATACTCAAAAGCAGTTCTGTCATATCGTTGCGTGTTTTCGTCAATTTCGCTGTGCTTTGCATCAAAGGAAACGGACGAAGGCTTGTTCTTTGCTGCAAGCTCGTTCCACACGTCGTTGGCGCCCAACGTGATGTCGTGGCCATCGTTTTGCGTCACACCTTCACTGTCCACGTACTCATAGTTATCGGACAGGAATACGCACCCCTTAACATAAACATCAACAGCACTACCCAAAATAACGGTTGTATCGGGTGCTGTTTCACCTTCGGCTGCTTCGTAGTAAGTAAAGCCGCCGAAGTCCTGCATAGCCAGCATTTCGACGCCGTCCGGCTCAATATAGTTATCGGTCGACGCGATATCAGGATCCATGAAGATTTCCACGGTATCCGCACGATATTCGTTCATCACGTTAACCGGCGGTGTGATTTGCGTAATCAGCGCCGTCGGGAATTCGGACGTCTGGTAAGTCGTGCCATCCGGTTTCGTAAGTGTTACCGTTTGGTCAATGGTACGCACGTACAGAGGGTAACGTGTCTTGCCGCCATCCATTGAAGCATACATACCCTTGACGTAAAAGGCAACGGTCACTTCTTCCCCACCGAAATCCTCAAAAGTGATGGGGTTCTGTAATGCTTCGGTATTCGCGGCAATCCAAGCAATATAAGGATAGTTGCCATCTTGCTGCATCGTGTTAATCGGCATATTAATGGAAATTTTCTGCTGTCCGGGCATACCATCATCAATACCGATTTGAATAGAATTCTTTTTATCAATCACAAAAGAATCCGTCTTATCGGGGGTCTGAAATTGTGCATTAGAATTAGTATAGCCGGGAACGGTCGAACCAATACTGTTCCCATTGGTAATTGTATTAATTGTGTTGTTGGCCGTTGCAGAGTAGTTTGCGCCGCGGCATTTGTTGATGGCTGCCGTAGAAACGGAAACCGTACCGGTATCCAAATCCTTCACCGTATATAAGAACGTGAAACATTTGGAAGTCGTGTTCAATTCCACGGGGTTCAGCGTTTGTCCATTGGCATTAATGGTCAACTGACCGTTAGCTGTGGGATTAAGCGGGAAATTATAATAAACAGTAATCGGCACCTGCTGACCGGGATAAAACTTTCCGTCCGGTATGACTATTTTTTCTATAGTTACAGCGTTAGTACCATCAAAAATAGAATAGGAAATAAAAGCCTGTCGGTTATTATCCGATCTAATTGAGGCATATGTATAATATGTTACTTCATCCTCAACGTATGAGCCTGCGCGTTGTCCTTGTTTGACTTGCAGGGTCTTTCCAATCAAATTACTGCCTGCAATACTAATTGTACCACCATTTACAGTATTATTCACATATCCGTAGTCACCGCGAACGTTCACCCAACCGGATGAATATTCGGCACCGCCAATAGAAATATAATAATTGACCGGACAATACGTGCCGTTGGTCCATGATTTTGCACTTGAATAATAAGCATTGCTCATACTCCAAGCAAGCAAATACGTTGCATCCGGGTCCAAAGTTGTCTTGCCATCAGGGGAGGCGCTGAATGTTCCGAACGTTTTATATCCACTCCAGTGTTCGTTCAATGCGTCTGCAGATTTGCTATCTGTCTTTTGGTCGGACCAGGGCTGTGTCGCAAAAGTTCCCTTAATTTCAGGCATGACGTCAAACGTGTATTGTTTGCTGATTTCTGCCATATACGTAAAATATTTAGTATCTTTTTGGGCGGTTTCTTTATCTATGCTGTTCTGAGCAAACAACGCATTTTGTATGTCATACAATTGGATGAAATAGGTTGCTTTACCGTTCAATTCCAAATCTGCATCGGAGCCGGGCACTACCATAAAGGTTTTTGACCCGGTTTCACCGGCCTTCCACTCCAAAGTGCCGAGCGTACCGGTGTAATCGGTAATGGTTGCAGTAGTCCACGTTCCATTTACGACACGGTACTTCAGGGAAACAGTTGCAGCCTGTTTTTGATTCAAAGTAACGGTAACTCTTTTTCTATTTTGGCTCAAATTGGCTACTGATACCGATACTCGAATAGAATCGTCAATACCGGAGCCGCCGGTTGCTTCCATCTTGTACCACTGCGGTGTGAGTTTATTCTGGTTATCCAACACGAATTTATAGTTATCGCTGTAACCGTTTTCACCGTAGTAGTTGCCGGCAATAACGTAGCCTGCATCGGTCGCCGTCACTGCCAACCAACCGTGCTCCGTTGTGCCTTCGGGCCATTCGGTCACGGCATACATCAGGCGATCTTTATTAATCTTTATATTGCCGGCATTCAGGTTACCAATCAGGTCCAGCAGCATCAGGGTCTGTTCCTTGGTCATCTGCACGCCTTCGCCGTTTTCGCGTTCTTCCATCACGGTCAGGGCCTTCATCAGGTCGTCCAACTCAAACAGGTCGTTGACCTCGCCCCAGGTGAATTCGGCACCGTCCAACGTAACGGTTTCGTCGTCATCCTTACCTTCTGCCATTTCGCGCAGTAAGTCACGGGTGACAGTTTTGCCGTCCATATCGAACGTGGCGTTCTCATTGGGCGTACCGTCCGCATTGATAATGCCGGCGGCATACAAAATATCCAGGGCATAGTAGGGATCCATGTCCATATTGGACAGGGAATCAATCAGCGTTTGGCTGTATTGGTTCCCGTAGATGGAACTGCTCTGTCCTTCTTGCGGCACTTCTTCCGCAGGGGAAGAAGCGGACACGATGGTTGTAAAACAGGGTACAATCATCAATACTGCCAGGAAAAGAGCCAACAGTGATTTCAATCTTGATTTCATGTTTTTCTCCTCTTTCGTTTTTGTGAGTGAGTTTTGAGTTTGGGGGATGTATCGTAAAACCGTGCGGACTGTTTTTTTGTTTTGCGTCTTTTCGTTTAGCAGTCACACGAATGAAAAGGGAAATAATCGTCATCGTTTTTGACGGAGTGTCGGTTGTGTGCGACACCCCGACGACCCGTCAAAGACGATGACGGCAAGAGGCAAGCAGCAAACGGGTCTTAATCATTTATTAATTTTATCTTAACACATCGGCCGGTACCTGTATGACCTTCGTGCATATATACACACGTATACGCCGGCGCGCGTTTTAAAGTATGGTTAAGGTATTCTATTATAACACTACCCCCCCCGTTATGTCATGCGTTTATCCGCAAGATATGCACTTTTTTGCAAATTTTGTGCCATTTTTTGATATTTTGCGTTTATCCGCAAGGCAAAAATGGGGTTTATATTAATTTTCAGTTCACAATTTTGCCCTGCGGGTATCGGTTCCGATACCGCTGCCCATCCCGGGTTGCGGGTATAAAAACGCCCCGATGCGGCAGTAAACACTGTCTCATCGGGGTGTAGGTACGTCACTTCGGAATTTAGAGCAGACGCATAGATTTCCGAAGTGAATTATTGGTCGGTGCTTTTTTCACAGCCATATTTTGCGGGATAGGGAAAAAAGATGCAGAATCGCCGTTCGGCTCTCCGTCAGCTGTACTATGTACTGCAAGGGAGCCGAACGGCGATAGGAAAAGCCCGTTCCTTTGCGAAATTTCTTTTGATACCGTGCTTTCTTTGGGGTTCATTATTCGTTGTGTAAGATAAGAAAAGCCATAAATAGCTTTTCCGATCTGCGCTTTTTTCACAGCCCGCCTTTTATTAGCACTCGGTGCGTGCCATAGCAAAGCAAATCATAAAGAATCCTTCCAGGTCGGTTTCACGGCAGTGCACGACGTACAGGCCCTTTGCCGGGAGATTGCCGAGCTTATACTGCTTATCGTCACGCAGAATATTGGAACCGGCGGCATCGATGGTGCCGACCTCAACCCCGTAACGGAAGACCGTCATGGAATAATGCAGGCCGTTCAAATGCGGCTCGAAGGAATAACCCAGCTGACCGATGACGTCCCAGCATTTGACGCCGTCGATTTTGAAATAAGAAGATTCGGTGATATAGACCGTGGAACTTCCGATACCGTTGCCGCTGCCGTTGCGCGTGGTCACGGTTGCGCTGACTTTGCTCGTCTTTTGGCTGCCGGTACGGCAGTTTTCAAAGGTGTACGTGGAGGGGAAGCCGAAGCCCATTTTATCACAGCGCCCCAGGAATTGTTCCGAGCGGCTCGGGGTCTCCAGCACGTAGCTCTGTCCCAATTTACCCGTATAATGGAAGTAATACTCGTTTTCGGGACTGTCGTCGTTTTTAATTGCCTCGATTTGTTCGGGCGTGATCTCTTCCTTTTTCACCCTGTCGAACTCGTTCATATCTTCAAGCTTGGTCTTGCCGGCCTTCACGATGCCGTAAATTGCCCAGGCAGCGCAGCCCAAGCCGACAACGAGCAGAATGTAAATAAGCGTCGATTCGCCGGAGGCATATATATTCTCGGGGTCATTCACGTCAACGTTGATTTCGATGACGTCACCCTTGTGCCAACCGGTTTGGAATCCGTGGTACGCCACACCGTTGTGCGCCACGTTGTATTTGTCTTTGTAATCCAAAATGACGGTGTAATCGTTGTCGCCCTCGGCATCGGTCTCCACGTAAATCTCCTGAATGGTGGCCTGTACGGGATAGGTTTCCACCTGTGCCCTTTGATAAATCATCCAACCGGCAACGGCGGCAAAAACAAGACCGACGATCAAAAAACCGATATAGGTACGGATGGTGGATATTTTGCGGACTGTGTTCACGCTTTTCATATTAACGTTCATAAGAAAATATTGTCTCCTTCACATTGACGTTCTTGATTTGCGATTGGTCCTTTTTTACAAGTAGAATAAGCCGCTTTGAAAAAAGGGGCAGAATGAACTATGGGGTTGCGCCAAAGAACGGAGTTTTTCCTTGCGGAAGAAATGGTAGCGTCACCGTTTATTAAGGAACCCTCGGTAGAACTCAGTTATAGCGACCAAGCTTTAGCGCAACCGATAGCCCCGCATGCTCCTTCCGTCTTCAGCTTCCAGCGCACAAGTGCGCACGTGTTCGCTACGCTCTCTACGAGGCGAATCCACCTCCCGCATAGAGTGCGAAGCACACATGCACCGACTTGTCGGCTACTCCCGGAGGGAGGCTTAGGGGAACGACGATCTGTGCCTTTTTCATGCGGCGATTATATTTTTTGCAGAACGTAGACGCCATACGGCTCGACCTGCAGTGTCCCGCTCACGTCACGTGCGCGCAGGACGTCACGATAAACGCCCGGCAGTACGACGCTTGCGTTTTCGTGCGCCGTTTCGCAAACGACGAGGCCGGAGGCCCCGTACCCTTCACGGGGAACGACCAAAATGCCCTTGCCGCTCACCGTGAAGCGGTTGGCACCGGCTGCGTCGGCGCAGTCGGCAAACAGGGCCTGCAATACGTCATCATCCGGGAAGGTGCCGCACAGTACCACGTACCCGCGGCCGACGGGAATCTTGGCGGCGACGGCTGTGCCGTTCAGGGCCGAATGGCCGCTCGCCACACGCCAACTCACCTGCGCGCCGGCAGGCAGCGTAAAGGTTTCCACCCAACGATGATGGGCAAAAGGTTTACCGGCCGCCGTTTCCAGTTTGAGCACGGTATCGTCCGAGGGGATGGCGTTGGTCAGGCGCGCACCGGTCAATTTTTCCAGGAAACCGGTCGCCGCGTCGGTATAATGGGCACCGATGCTGTTCCGAATATCCGTCATGGGGCCGGCCACCCAGGTGCCGCCGTTTTGCACGAAGGCCGTGATTTTATCCTGCAGGGCATGCCCGCCGTTCTCATCCTCCAGCGTAATGCCGAGCGGGGTCACCAGCATCTTATAATTCCCCAAATCTTTGGCGGCACCGATAACGTTCACGGGGATACCCGCACGGCGCAGGGCACCGTGAATGGCAGATACGTGCGCGCGGTAATCGTTGCCTTCATACAGGGGCGCCGTCTCAATCAGCTCTTGAGAAGCGGACAGACAATGCAGCGCCACGTCGGTTTTGACCGTCGTGCGTGTTAAAAAGTCCCCTGCCCGTTCCAGTTCCTGTGCCGTCTGTTTCACCTCGTTGACGGCGTAGAAATACTGTCCGTCAGGCCACAGCACGGCACCGTGCATCAGTTCCTGTCCGCCCCAATGCTGGCGCCACAGCCAGTACATATTGCACTCGGCGCCCTGGGCCACCGGCAGCCAGGAATTGATACGGGTAAAGCCCTCCGGCTTCATCACCTGGTTGATGGCAGTGCTGCCGTTCCAAACGGTTGCGGTTTCGGTGTTCCAGAAGGGTCTGTCCTTCAGCGTCCGTTCAAAGTCAAACCAGAAGGTGATATCCGGCAGATTCTCGGCCGTGTTGTAGTGGTTAAACTGCGCCACGTCGAGCTTTTCCAGCATCTTTTCGTGGCTCATACCCACGGTCGGCATCATATCGGTGCCGATGGGCACGTCGGGATTGATAAAGGGCCGCATAGCTTCGGCCTGCTCGTGAATGAAGGCGATATCCGTTTCATGGTGCGCCTGCTTCCATTCAAAAACGAGATGCGGGTTGTGCCAGGCATCGATCGGCACGACGACGTCATCGAAGGACGGATAGGTCTGGCTGAAGACACCGGTGTTCCAGGCGGCATTCAGTTTATCGACGGTGCCGTAGCGTTTTTCCAAATAACGATGGAAATAAGCGATGCAATTGTCACAGGTGCAGCCCGCTCCGCCGGCATAGATTTCGTTATCAATCTGCCAGCCAACGACCGCGGGGTCGCGGCCGAATTCGCGCGCCATCTTTTCGGCAATGCGAATCGACAGGCGGCGATAGTCGGGATGGTTACGGCAGCATCCCTGCCGTCCGCCGTGCAGCATGCGGCGTCCGCTCGACCACAGGTTGCGGGAATCGGGATAGGTGTTCGTCAGCCAATAAGGCGGCGCTGCGGAGGGCGTACCCAACACGACGCCGATGCCGGCGGCGCCGAGTTTATCCACAATCGTATGCAGCCAGCCGAAATCGAACGTACCCTCCTCGGGTTCCATTTTGCCCCAGGCAAATTCGGCAATACGGGCCACGCGGATCCCGCATTCCTTCATTTTGGCGATATCTTCGTCGATAAGCGTTTCGGGCCAGTCCTCAGGATAGTAGGCGGTGCCCAAAAACGGTTTTTTAAGAGTGATTGCCATTTTTTCGTCCCCCTTTATTTTGCGGTTTTACAGCGGGTTTATTCTGTTTGGGTTTATCCGTCGCTTTTTTCTGCCCTGCCCCGTCGGCCTGTTTGCGTGCCGGCTTTGCGTGCTTATCCTGCACGGCGGCATGGGTGGCAGTCGGCTTTTTCTTTGCACCGGCGGTCTGCTTACCGCTCTTTTTCTTTTTGACGGCAAAGCCGAAGGTGCCCAGGCTCTTGCCGACGGCAAAATACTCCCCGTGCGCGTACGTTAACAGGTTGGCACGATTCATACACAACTTGCCGTTTTCATCGACCAGGGCTTCGTCCGCGTCGACGGCGACGACCTCGCACAAAAACATATCGTGGGTGCCGAGCGGGGTTACCGACTTGACGCGGCATTCCAGCGACAGCGGGCTTTCTTCAATCAGGGGACAGCCCACCTGCGACGCCGGGACCGGCGTGAGATGACTGTCGGCAAATTTATCCATTTTGGCGCCCGTGTACACGCCGCAGCGGTCCACGGCACGCGCCATATCCGCGGTGGTCAGGTTAATGACCAGTTCCCCCGTTCCCTTGATCAAGCCGTAAGAGTAACGCTTGGGGCGGATGGAAACGTAGACCAGCGGGGGATCGGTACACACGACACCCGTCCAGCCGATGGACAGCACGTTGGGTTTATCCATCGTGCCGCAGGTGACGAGCACGGCGGGCAGCGGCGCTTCCAGCACGCTGCCGGGCCATACGATTTTCGTTTTTGCCATATTTAAATTAAGAACGGCGGGCGGCGATCAGCCACTCAATCAGGCGCGTGCGTTCGTAGGCAAACGTCCAGCTGTCGTGGTCGCAGCCGTGTACCAGCGTCAGTTCCATATTCCCGCCGAAGGTTTTCACGGAATTATACATCATCAGGGAGTTTTCCACAGACACCAAGCTGTCGGCATCGCCGTGGAAGGCCCAAATCGGCGTTTTGCCGAAGTAGGGCGCGCACCAGGCGACACCGCCGCCGCAAATCGGGCCGAGCGCGGCAAAGCGGCCGGGGAACGTGATGCCCATCGTAAAGGTGCCGAAACCGCCCATGGACAGACCCGTGCAGGACACGCGGTCGAGGTCGACCGGATATTCGCCGGCGACGTTATCCAAAAGCTTGCCGACCTCGTCGGCAAGGTCGGGCCAAATGCGGTTCTCGGGGCACTGGGGCGCAATCAAAATACAGGGATATTCGGTACCGGCATGGGCGTACTTCACCGGGCCGTGGGCCAGCACGCGGTCAAGCTGGGTCGTGCCGTCGCCGCGCTCACCGGCGCCGTGCAAAAAGAGCATCAGGGGATATTTTTTTGCCGCATCGAAATCGGCGGGCAAAAATACTTTATACCCCAAACCCTCAACGCGAGCATCCTTTAACTTCAAATAGCAATTCAATTCTTTCATGTCGTTTTCAACCTTTCTGTATATCGTAAAAAATGGTTTTCTCACATACGCCGCACGGCGGCGCCCTGTGTCGGGGCCTTGCCGTCAATATAGGCGTCAATCACGGCGTCCACTTCCCGCGGGGACTCCGTTGCAAACAGGAAATACTGCCCCAAAAGGCCGTTGTTCAACAGCACGTCCTGTCGGTCTGCCATCCAAATCGGTACACTGTTGTACACGACGTTGCGGTGCTGCCATTCCCGCATGACCGGGAAGACGACGCCGCGGCGGTCGCACAGGGTGCCGCGGTTCTGCCCGCAGGCCTCGCAGCCGATGCGGTCGCGCAGCATACATTTTTCCACCGTCATCAGCGGCACGCGGCCGTAAACGATGACGTCAACCGCCTCGGGACCCAAGCGAGCCGCAACGTCCCGCATACGGGGCAGCGTCAGCTCGGGGGACAACAGCATCGAGGCAATGCCGCGTTCCTGCCATTGCAGGGCCGAGGCACTGTTGCAGACGTTGAGGCGGAAATCACCCCGCAGGGCAAACCCAAGCGATTGCGCCAAATCGATATGCCCGAGATTGCCGACGCGGGCGTACCGTACGCCGGCGGCAAAGGCCTGTTCCAACAGGGCTTTCGCCGCGTCCAGTTCCCGATCGAAGATAACGGGCGGGAGCACGATACCAGGGGTAAACGAATCGTCACGGCACAACGCATCATAGGCGTCGAACGTCCCGCACGACACTTCAATGGCATCGAAGAATTGCCACGCCTTGGCCGTGATTTGCTCGGGGCGCCGCACACGCGCTGTGCGGCGAATGCCGCCGGCGGCAGCGATGCGGGCGTTCCCGGTTAAAACGGCAGGCAACTGCATGGCGGGCGCCTTACGCGCCGGCGTCAGCGCCTCGTCCAGTTTTTCCAACGCCTCGCGCCGCAGGGCGTTGAGTCGGGAGACGGGGAGCATCAGCCCCGCGTCCGCCGTGACGTCCACGGTCCCGGCATGATAGGCGGTACCGCCCAATTTGCACAATGATTTTGCCACGTCATCCCGCGTCATGGGTGCGGTACGCGCCGGCTGGGGTACGTCGCCCTGCACCGTCACGGACAGCGTTTCGCCCCCCGGCATGGCACGCGCCAGCGTCAGTTCCGTCGGCTCGTCGGTCACCATTTTGGCGCTGATTGCCAGCGGCACCGTGCGGGATAAGCCGTCAAAGGTTTCCCCGCGGCTTTCGGCCTTATCGGCCTCGCTGCGGATACCCAGCATCTTTTTATCGATGCGGCCGGCATAGTAGCCGTCGGTAAATCCGCCGCGGGAGAAAATAGCAGACAGGCGTTCCATATCGCGGCCGTCCGCCGCGCGCCTCTCGTCCAGCAGCGTCCGCCAAATCGACGTCACGCCGTACACGTAGGCGGGGGACTTCATGCGTCCCTCGATTTTCAATGACGCCACGCCGGCGTCAATCAATTCCGGCACGTGCTGTGCCAGCGACAAATCCTTAAGAGAGAGGGGATAATCGTCCCGTGCGCAGGATTTGCACCCCGTGCCGCAGCCGTACGGCAGGCGGCAGGGTTGGGCGCATTCGCCGCGGTTGCCGCTGCGGCCGCCCACCAAAGATGAAAACAGGCACTGGCCCGAATGGCTGACGCAAAGGGCCCCGTGCACGAAGGCCTCGATTTCAATGGGCGACTGTGCGCACAAATTCGTCAAATCGTCCTGCCGAATTTCGCGTGCCGCCACCATGCGGGTGTATCCCGCCGCGGCCAATTGCCGCGCCATGGCGAGCGAATGCCCGCTGCATTGCGTGCTGGCGTGCAGGGGCAGGTCGGGGATATTGTCGTGAATGGCGGCGGCGCCGCCGATATCCGCCACAATCAATCCGTCGACACCGCACTCGTAGGCACGTGCCGCCGCGTCCAGGTAATCGCCCATTTCCCTGTCGTAAATCTGGGTATTGAGCGTCAAATATATCTTCGCACCGAATGCGTGCGCCCGCCGAACGCCGGCTGCCAATTCTTCCCAACCGAAATTGGGTGCCGATGCCCTGGCATTAAAAGAAGGGCCTCCCAAATAGACCGCGTCAGCGCCGCCCTGCAGGGCTGCGTCGAGGGCTTGGGGAGACCCTGCCGGGGCAAGCAGTTCGGGGAGTTTTTTCAACTGTGAACCACTGTTATTCATGCCGTTAAAACGTCAATTCTTTCTTTTGTCAAATATGAAATCACAGATCGCCGAACGTCAGCAGGTCGAACATATTGCCGATGCGGCTGCCGGACTTCTTCTTCTGGTTGTCGTTGTTGTTTTCCACAATCTGCGGATCCTCTTTGGGTTCGGGGTTGGCAGCGTTATAGTTGTTGGTAGCGGCGGCGCGTTCCAAAATGGTGTGCATCACGTCGTTATCGTTCTTCAAACGGTCAATCTCGGCCTTTTGTTCAGCCAATTTTGCCTTGAGAGATGCCAGGGCGGCATTGGCCTCGTTCAGGTCGTGCTCAAGCCCCTGATTTTTCTTCTCTACGTCGGCCATCTCGGAGCAGAAGCCCAAACCGCACAGCAAAGCGGCCTCGGTCTTGCTGTAGGAACCGTGAGAGCCGGCCAAAATAGCGTTCATGCTGCGGTCCATTTTGCTGACGACAGCCTCCACCTCGGCGGCCTCGGCATCGGCAACGACGGTCATCTCCAGACCCGCAATGGTAATCACGTATTTCTGCTTCATTTTTTATGCTTCCTTTCGTAACGTACTATATTTTCGTATTCATTATAATACAAAATCGGACATAAATAAAGGGGGCACCCGCTTAATTTTTGCGGTTACCCCCACATTTTCATTCTTTTTACACAAATGACGCGTATTTTCGGCTTACAGCGTCACCGTTTTGCCGGCCGGGATACACAAAATCTCGCCGTTGTTGCGGTCAACCCACACGTCGATATCGCTGACGTTGCGGAACACGCACTCGTCGGCGCTGATTTCCAGCCGTTTGCCGGCCATCACGTAGCGGTAGATTTCACCGTTGGTCGCATACCAAACGTTGTCGAGCCCCGCAATCTTGGCCACCAGTTTTTCGATGTACGCCCAATCTTCCTCACAGCGGAATTCGTGCGCGTGCCCCCAAATATAGAACAGCGGATAAATCCAGCGGGAATGGAGATTTTCGATAAAGCGGTCGGCGACCTCCATGGCGTCGCGGTGATGGCAGGTCGGGTGCCATTCCATAAAATCACGGGGGAAATGGAAGTTTTTGGTATTCTGCGTCGTGCGGGAGTAAGTAATGCCGCAGGACCGCATGGCGCTGATAACGTCGTCGTTCCAGCTGCCGCTGGGATAGGACATACCGATGACGGGATATTGCGCAATCTTTTCCAAAACGCGGCGATCCTCGATCGTTTCCTGTACGACGGAGGACGGCGCCATGATTTCGGGGTCGCCGTGCTGCATCGTGTGGCAGGCAATTTCGTGGTTTTTATAGCGTTCCCGCAGGGACGCCAGGGTTGCCTCGTCCGCGCCGATATACTTGCGGCCGTTGAGGTGGAAGGTGCCCTTGACGCCGTATTTGTCAAACAGCGCAATCAGGCGCTCGTCGGCATCGGGGCCGTCGTCGTAACTGAAGGTAACGACTCTTCTTTTCCCGCCGGGAAAAACGTCGAATTCAATCATATAAAAACACTCCTTCGTGTCGACGTACGGACGTTTAATACGTCACGCTGCCGTTGTGAATCGTCTCGACAAAGCGGCCGTTTTGCAGCGTAAAGGTGCGGTAACGGGGCGTGTCGACGGCAAAGCCGGCCGTCAGGCCCAACTGCACACCGGCGTAGCGGCCGGTAAAGTTGACGCCCGTATGATTGCG
Organism: Clostridiales bacterium UBA1770; assembly: GCA_002315325.1. GTDB lineage: Bacteria > Bacillota > Clostridia > Oscillospirales > CAG-272 > UBA1770. The sequence goes on along the minus strand of DCGU01000050.1, from coordinate 7,628 downwards.
GTGCGTATGCCCGCAATAGATACCCTGCACGTCGCCGCGTTCCATCACGGCGGAGAACAACCCGCCGCAAACCGTCTGCGTAGCCAAGTTTTCCCATTGCTCGCCCTTCATTTCACACGGCAGCGCGTTCATGGAAATAATGGTATGTTCCACCGTCGATACGTGGCAGAACAGCAGTCCCGGCACCTTGGCGCCGACGTTTTGTTCGAGTTCCTGTGAGGCGTGCCAGTACCACATGGTCTGGTTAAAGCGCACGCCGTCCAAATAATGCTCCGTATACAGCGGCGTACCCAGACGCGCACGATGGGGGGAATGATATTGTTTTTCATAGGTTTCCACGTGGGCGCCGGTTTCCATACCCCACACGGCACATAGGAGTTTGCCGTCGTGCACGACGGGAACCATATAGTTGCCGATACCGTCGATATCGCGGGGGCCCGCAATGGTCAGACAATGGGCAAAGGATTGGTATACGGGGAGTTGTGCGGCAATATCCAATTTACCCGTGCGTTCGTCGTCGCCGAAGACGTTGGTCCAGGGAATTTGTCGATTCTCCAGGGGTGCAGTCAGTACCGTCAGCACCTGTTTTAAGGTATCGGCGTCGGCGGGGCCCATCGTGACGTCGCCGCAAAAGACGACCAGATCGGGCTTTTCCTGCTCCAGCGTTGCGTCGAGTGCCGCAGCCAGTGCCGGGGCGTTGTCAACCGTTGCGTCGGTGTTGTGCAGTTCCAAAATGCGGAAGCCATCCGCTTTATTCGTTTCGACGGGGCGCGTCAGCGCATTGGCATCCTGTAAAAATGCAAATTGTTTCATCACGTCGTCCTCCTCAATCAATAAACTTGATGCCGGGGTGGCCGACTTTTTCACAGTCCTGATAATCCTGCACCACCACGTGACGGAAGGAAAATTCGTTGGGCTTTTCGGCGTTCGCATCGAAAGTAAACAGGTGGCCGCCGCGTGTGTAATCGTCGCCGTAGACGTCGTAACCCAGCGAGCCGTCCTCACACAAAACGATGCCCATATACTTGCCGAAATAGCTGTTGATGTGGTCGTGACCGGCACATACGACGCGCACGTCCCCGCGTTCATAGACAGCAGCCAAGAGGCCCGTATTGACGGCACCGGGGGCGGATGCCTCCTCGGTACTGCCGGTCATCTCGCATTCGTTGGGATTGGTGGTCACCAGCAGGTTCTCCTGCAAGGGGGTGTGCATAAACATAATACCGGGGATTTTGCGGCCGTAAATCTTTTCCATTTCACAGGAAAGGTCCCAATACCAGGCGCACTGGTTAAAATGCACGCCGTCCGACCCGTTGAAGCGTACCGGCATGTTGGGCAGCGTACATGGCGGCGTCAGGCCGCGGTCTGCGCTGTACCAATAGGCGCCGGAGTGGGAATCGAAGGCCCAGATAACGAAGGCGGGGCCGTCCTCGGTATGGCCGTCTGCCGGCCAAACGGGAATCATATACGTGCCGTAGCCATCCAGTTCGTCCAAACCACGCTCCGAGATGCAGTGCGGGAAAGATTGGAAGATGGAGAGTTTCAGCCCCTCTTCAAAACGGCCGTCGTGGTTACCGGGCACGTGTGCCCAGGGGATATTTTTCTCTTCGCACGGGGCCATGACGTCAGCCAGGTACTCGTGCATCTTTTCGTCGGAGCCGACGCTGCCGTGGGAGGCAAAGTCGCCCGCGTTAAAGAACAGGTCGGGTTCGATAACGTCCACCAGCGTCTGTACGCCGGCACGCAGACGGGGGCTCCAGCGGCGGTCGTCCGGCGCGTGGAAGTCCGAGGCGCAAATGACACGGAAGGTGCCGTCTTCACGCAGTTTTAGGGGGATGCGGCAGGCAAGCGCCGCTTTCAATTTATCGGTCATAGTTCAATTCCTTTCAAGAAAGGTTCAGTCTGTCCATCTGATTCCGTAGTGCTCGCCGCCCTCGAAGAAGTTGGGGTTGCGGATGGCCTTTTCGCCGAGGAGCTTGAGCAAGTTAACCATATAGGTCTTCATTTCGCCGTCTTTATACAGGTCGATGACGCGGCCGCCGCGCATATCGTCGTGGGTGGACATATCGTAGCCGATGGCCGAGTCGTAGGCCAGCGTAATGCCGAGATATTCGCCCTGTGCGTCCGACAGATGCTCGTGACCGAAGAAGATACCGCGCACGTCCCCGCGCTCACGGCAGGCCATAAACAACCCGTTATTGAGTTCGCCCGAGGCGGGTTCCTCCCGCATGCGGCCGATGAGGTTGGTCTGTTCGGGGTTGCGGTACAGCAAATTCATTTCCAAGAGCGGCACGTGCATAAACATAACGCCGGGGATATTGCGGCCGTATTCCTGCTCGTAGCGGCGGGATTCGGTATAGTACCACACAACCTGGTTGAACATGGGGCAGGCCTGGTCGTGGCCGGCACCGAAAGGACGCGGCAAAATATAATTCCAATTCTTGTGCGGGTCCATGCCGAACTCGCGGGTATAATCGGCGGTATTGGCAAAGGAATCCATCGCCCAAATATGATACAACACGTCGTCGGAATCGTGCGCCAGGATGGGCAGGCAGAAATTGCCGACGCCGCTGATATCGCGCGGACCGCGGGTGGAATAGCAGGTCGGGAAGGACTCGTACACGGCCTCAATCTTGTCCTTATTCATGACGGCGTTATTATCCTGGTCGTGGTTGCCGTAGTTATGCGCCCAGGGCAGACCGCGGCGTATTACGGGTTCCATGACTTTTGTCAAATAGTCGCGCAGCATTTCTTCGGTATCGTTGCACAGCTGGTCGCCGCCCACAAAAACGAAGTCCGGTTGGGTTTCCTCCAGCAGCGCTTCAAACGCCTGCGTCAGTTTGGGATTGAACTGCGGCAGACCGTGAAAGTCCGACACGTTCAGGATGCGGAAGCGCCCGTTTTCATCAAAGCGCAGCGGTTTGCGCCCCTGCGGGTATCTATCGAGTATATTGCTCATTTCAATAGTCCTCCATCTTATTTTATCGCCTATTATCATACCGCATTTGAAGGTGAAAATCAAGGGAGAACCCGCTTTTTACGGGGTCTTTCTTGACAAAGCCCGCCTTCTTTCCTATAATATAATAGTAATAAATTATCGCGCGAGAGCGCTGTGAAAGGATATGGGAAATATTCCATGAGCGATATCATTACCCCGAAAACGCTGTCCGGTTTTATGGAACTGATGCCGGCCGAGCAGCTGCAGTTTGAAAAAATCAAATCCGTGCTGGAGGAGACCTACCGTCTGTACGGTTTCGTGCCGCTGGACACCCCCGTGCTGGAGGCCAGTGAGATTCTGTTGGCCAAGGCCGGCGGCGAGACCGAAAAGCAGATTTACCGCTTTGAAAAAGGCGACAGCGACCTGACCATGCGCTTTGACCTGACGGTCCCGCTGGCCAAATACGTCGCCATGCACGCAGGCGAGCTGGCATTCCCCTTCCGCCGTTACCAAATCGGCAAGGTTTACCGCGGTGAACGCGCCCAGCGCGGCCGCTTCCGCGAGTTCTATCAGGCCGACATCGACGTTATCGGCGACGGTGCCCTGAGCCTGTCCAACGACGCCGAGATTCCTTCCCTGATTAACACCGTCTTCACCAAATTGGGTCTGGACGATTTCACCATCCGTTTGAACAACCGCAAGGTGCTCAACGGCTTCTACGGCATGCTGGGCCTGTCCGACAAGGCCGGCGACATCATGCGCACGGTGGACAAGCTGGACAAGATGGGCAAAGAAAAGGTTGTGGAGGAACTGCAGACCTACGGTCTGTCCGACGCGCAGTGCGACGAGATTCTGGCATTCATGGCCATCACGGGTTCCAACGCCGACGTCATCGCGGCCCTGGAAGCACGCTGCGGCAAGAATGAAATCTACGACGCAGGCGTGGCCGAACTGCGCGAGGTCATTCGTCTGATCGGTACCTTCGGCGTACCCGAGGCGCACTACCGCATCGACCTGTCCATCGCACGCGGCCTGGATTACTACACCGGCACCGTGTACGAAACGACCATGAACAAACATCCCGAAATCGGCAGCATCTGCTCCGGCGGCCGTTACGACAACCTGGCCGGCTACTACACCAAGCGTTCCCTGCCCGGCGTCGGTATCTCCATCGGCCTGACGCGTTTGTTCTTCATTTTGTCCGATAAAAAGTATATCACCGAGGGTGTCACCGCCCCCGCTGACCTGTTGATTGCCCCCATGGTTGAGGATATGGGCGCCGTGCTGGCCGTCGCCGCGCAGTTCCGCGCCGGCAACGTCCGCACACAGGTACAGTTTGAGGACGGCAAGCTCAAGGCCAAACTCAACTACGCCAACCGTATGAACATCCCCTACGTACTGTTCGTCGGCGAGGATGAAATCAATTCCGGCAACTTCACGCTGAAGGATATGGTGAGCGGCGAGCAGACGCAGGCCCCCATTACCGAGCTGATTGCCAAGATCACCGCTGCCCGCGCAGAGCGCGAGAGCCGCCGCATCCTCAACGTTCAATAATTATTCCATCCGGGCATCGTAACCAAAAGGCAGCGGGCGCAGAAACGCCGTGCCGCAAAATCAATATATATAACGAATACGGAGGACACTCTTATGACTGCGAAAGCGAAAAAGACATTGAAAATCGTTATTATCGTTTTGGTATCCCTTGTTCTGCTCTTCTCCGTTGCATCCGTCATCGTTTGCGGTATCATCTACGACGGACAGTTTGACGACACGTCCGTTCCCAACTGGGAAACCAAATACGGCGCCAACTACGAATGGGCCGCTGCCAAGGGCTACACCTGGGATACGGTGAAGGTTCCCTCCGACGACGTTGAGCTGACCGGCCGCGTCTTCGGTACCGAAAACACCAAGGGTTTGGTTGTCTTCTGCCACGGTCTCGGCGGCGGTACCGAGCTCTACATCGCCGAAATCTGCGGCCTCGTCGACCGCGGCTGGCAGGTACTGGGCGTAGACTTCCGCGGACATATGACCAGCCCCGACGTTTCCCGCGGTATTCCGCAGTCCCAAATCGACCTGGATAACATTTTAACCTGGGTGGAAGGTCAGGACCGCTTCGAGGGCATGGACGTCGTACTGTTCGGCCACAGCTGGGGCGGCTACGCCGTTACCTCCGTTTTGAACTACGACCATGACGTCAAGGCTGTCGTTGCCGTCAGCGGTTTGTCCGACGCATACGGCTTCATCAGCCGCCAGATGGTCGACATGCTGGGCGCCTTCGGTAAAATCGAGGGCATCTACGGCAGCATCTATCAGTTCTTAAAATTCGGTCGCGCCGCAGGGCGGACCTCCGTCAAGGGCATCAATAACGTGGAAATCCCCGTGATGATTGTGCAGGGTTCCCACGACACCACCGTCACCGGTGTGGACCAGATTTACGCCCACCAAGATGAAATCACCAATCCCTACGTTATTTACGATCTGCGCACCGGCGCAGGAACCGGCACGCACAACTACGTTCTGCGCAGCGAGGCCGCTTACGAATATATCAATGAAGTGGATGCCGAACTCGAAGCACTCGAGGCTGCGCACGGCGGCTCGTTGACCTACGAGGAAGAAGTTGCCTTCTACGCCACCGTGGACGACGACCGCATCTCGGAAATCGACATGGCCTTCTGGGATAACGTCAGCGCATTCTACGACAGCTGCATTCGGTAAGTGATCTGCCGCAGGCAGAGCACTCGGGATGCCGCAGGCAGACCGGCGAGTCTGCTTGCAACGCAAGCAGACGTGGGATGCCGTTCTCCTCTTCGTGGCAATGAACTCTAATAGCTTCCCTCCGGGAGTAGCCTGCAAGCAGGCACATGTGTGCTGCGCACTCTATGTGGGAAGTGTCGTGCAACGCACGACGATAGGAGCCCTGCGACAGAATCAATTTCAGCGAGCAATATTTCGCATAATTGTTTATCCCGCATGCTCCTTCCGTCTCTGCTTCGCAGATCCACCTACTCCCTCCGCAGAGATTGCCTCCCGGAGGGAGGCTAAGACGCGTTCAAAACTTGTAGCTACAGCAATCTTTGCTTTTTTCATGTTCATACGCCGAATGAAAACGGCACAGAATAGTCTGTGTTGTTTTCAAAGGCGCAAAAAGGAGTTAACTATGGATAACAATCTCGGCATGGGCGGTACCCCGTTCGAATACGTCGTATCCGCGCAAAAAGGCGCCACCGTCAAAATCAAGCGCCTGCTTCTCATTTTATTTTACGTTGCGTTCACCGTCGGCGCCATCGTCGGCATTACGCTGACCCGCCTCGGCGCCCCCTTCATCGCGCTGGTTCCGCTGGCACTGTTCGCCATTATCATTCCGACCTGGCGCCGCACCAAGATTGAGTACGAGTATTCCTTCCTGTCCGGCGTGATGACAATCTCCAAGATTATCGGCGGCCGCAGCCGCCGGGAAGTCGTCTGCATTCGTCTGTCCGACCTGGACGCCATTGTGGAAGACACCGCCGAGGGCCGTGAAAAGCTGCAGCGGTTTAATCCCGAAGTTATGACGGATATTCCCGCCGCCTCTACCGGCACGTACCCCTATATCGCCATGTGGATGGACGAGGGCGGTAAGCGCCGCGCTCTGACGGTGCAGCTGGTGGATAATTCCATTAAGATAGTGAAGACGTACAACCGTTCAGCTTATTCCGGGCAGTAAAAAAAGGTCAGACCGGAAAAGCATAAAATGATTATCATTATATTTTGTGCAACGATTATCGTTTATTAGCATAATTTCAAACAAAAAAGAAATGATGGTATAGAGACGAGCTTTTCCTAACGTCAATTTCACCCCTCGCAGTACTTTTGTACAGCTAACGGGGTGAAGATTGACGTTTCTGTCTCTTTTTTTCCAAGCCCGGTCCGGACAGTAAAAAAAGGAATATAAAAAGTGCTGTTTACACAAACGTGTAAGCAGCACTTTTTGTGTCTGCTTGCAACGCAAGCGGACGCAAGATGCCGTAGGCAGATTGGGAGAGTATGTTTGCAACGCAAACAGACATGGGATTGCCTCGTAGAGAGCGTAGCGAACACGTGCGCACTTGTGCGCCGGAAGCTAAGACCGAAGAGTCGTCTTTCGTTCCCTAAGCTTCCTTCCGGGAGGGAAGTGGCATGCGAAAGCATGACGATAGGAGCCCGCGCTGGTAATCTGTCTCTTAAAGCCGTCTCCTTGGGGAAGGGGGACCACCGAAGGTGGTGGAAGGAGTTCATCATACCACCACGCTTCATTCCAACCGGCAGAAAATGGTTCCGCCCTACGATTAGCGCATGTCATTTCTCGCAGGTTGAATTGATGCATTAGTTAAGAATGAACTCCTTCCGTCACGCTACGCGTGCCACCTCCCCCGTCGGTGGAGGCTTTGAGTTACATTGCCAACGGAAACAATCCTTCCACCAACTACGTTGGTCCCCCTCCCTCTGCACGAGGCAGGCTTGGCTTGGGCGGTCTCTCGCAGGTTGAAATGATGCATTAGTTAAGAATGAACTCCTTCCACCAACTACGTTGGTCCCCCTCCCCCACACGGAGGAGGCTTGAAAAAGTTCATTGCCACGGAATCAATTTCCCGGGCTTGCTGCGCAATCCCTGGTAAATGAGAAAAAAGACGACGCATGATGCGTCGTCTCAGACCACTGACAAAGCCTATTC
>DCGU01000095.1:39717-41011 GCA_002315325.1 Clostridiales bacterium UBA1770 | reverse complement strand
TATCTGCGTGACATTACCGGTAACCGTCGTTTCTGGATTATCAAGCTCCATCAGAAGAAGCAGAAGAAGACATGGAACTTCGATGATGCGTTCCGTGCACAATTTTGGGCAGAGGCAAAGGCTATCTGGAAGTCCGGTGAGAAACTCTATCTGGAAGGGGACATCCTTGACGAAGCTGAAAAGGCACAGCAATCCGCAATGGAAGTGGACGAACGTGTTGGCATGGTAGAAGCATACCTTGAAAAGATGCTTCCGTCGGATTGGGATGAAATGGATCTTTTTGCCCGAAAGAATTATCTGACGGGAACGGAGTTCGGTATGCCGGAACATAACGGTACTGTCATACGCACGGAAGTTTCCAATGCGGAGATATGGTGTGAATGCTTCGGCAAGAATCTGCAGGAACTGAAGCCTTCGGACAGTTATGGTATTGCGGCACTGATGTCGCAGATTCCCGGATGGGAACGAACCACGGCAATCAGGCGGCAGCCTATCTACGGCAGGCAGCGAATATACCAAAAAACTAACTAAGGCGGACACGAACAACACAACTGATTTCCCTTATATTCGAAATGCGTTTTTTAAAACAGTAAGGATAATAACCCTATGCAAACGCGCGTTAGTAAGTATAAGGGAATGGTTGTGAAATCTGTGTTCCTGTGTCAAATAAAGGAGTAATTCATGACCGAAAAAGACATTGAGAAGGCTTTAATAAGAGCAGTGAAAAGTATGGGAGGTATCTCTCCTAAGTTTGTTAGTCCGGGTCTTGATGGTGTGCCCGACCGCCTTGTTCTTTTACCTATGGGAAGAATGGCGTTTGTGGAGTTGAAAAGACCTGGTCAAAAGATGCGACCATTACAAATAAGAAGAAAAAAGCAGTTGGAAAGTCTCGGATTTCGTGTTTTTTGCATTGATTCAACCGAGCAGATAGGAGGTGTTTTGGATGCAATATGTTCCTCATGATTATCAGAAGTACTTGCCGGGATTCCGAGTTGATAATGCATCCGGTGCCGTATTTTCGGGTAAATTGAGTGCACCATCTGGTACAATCGGTGGCTTTACGATTGACACAAGCAAAATCTATAAAACCAAGACCAGTTACAGTGATTCCAATACGGGTGTTTACTTGGGTACGGACGGTATTGGTCTGGGTGCAGGAACGTTCTACGTCACATCTGCCGGTGCCTTACATGCAACGAATGCTACTATTACCGGTACGATTACAAATGCGGCATCCGACGGTTGGGGTGTCAAAATCATATCGAACCGTGTCGAGTTCTTGCAGAACAGTACG
>DCGU01000095.1:39501-39673 GCA_002315325.1 Clostridiales bacterium UBA1770 | reverse complement strand
GAGCCAATATGACCACTACGACCACAGGACTTGTCTGCACCGGTTTGCTTCGTGTATCGGGAGATCTGGTTTGCGGCAAATGCTTCGGTGTAAGTACCGGCAACGGCATCTACGTCAGCGGCAAGTTGGCCCTGACAATGGGACAAATTAAGGTTCAGACCAACACAAAACG
>DCGU01000095.1:39161-39478 GCA_002315325.1 Clostridiales bacterium UBA1770 | reverse complement strand
AATAAAACAAGATACCTATTGTTCTACTGCGGTATTTTGGTCGGTATCAGCGCATCAATCTATAGCGGTATTACCGACTACTCGGTAGGAACATATGACGGTTAATCATTAAGGAGGATTAATTCTATGAAACTCAAGAATGTTATTCATGCCAAAGACGCAATCGTGCGTCTGACCGAAAAGAGATTTACGGACTACAAGAAGGTCCGTGAACTCGTTAAATTACGCAAAGCGGTTGAGTCCGAGTTCGAATTCTATGCGGCCGAGGAGAAGAAGGCGGTTGATACTTATGCCGAAATCAACGAAAAAGGCACACC
>DCGU01000095.1:29378-39140 GCA_002315325.1 Clostridiales bacterium UBA1770 | reverse complement strand
GCATTCTTATCCGACGGCAGACTTAAACTGAAGGATGAGGATGCCAAGAATGCCTTTGAATCCGAGATTGCCGCTCTTCTTGATACCGACGTTGAGAGTATCGAGCCGATTAAGATTTCCGAAAAGGACTTCCGTTCCGGAGAAGATATCCCGACACCGGATGATATGATTGCCCTGGAAGGATTAATCGAATTTGACGATTAAGGAGGTGAACTTATGGAAATCACATCAGATACGGTAATTACTGCAGCAGCAATCATTGCCGCACTTGGTGTAATCTTCGGCGTGATTTTCGCAGTATACCGCTGGTATCTCAAACAGGAAAAACAAGATAAGGACATCGCAGAAATCAAGGATGAACAAAGCATCCTGACTTGCGGTGTCCTTGCTTGTTTGAAGGGTTTGAAAGAGCAAGGCTGCGATGGTCCTGTCACCGAAGCAATCATTCAAATTGAGAAGCATCTCAACAAACAAGCACATAAATAAGGAGGAAATGTTCTATGACTGCATTTACTGAAATTGTCACCATTCCTGCGATTGCCGCCATTGTCTATGCTGTTATTGATATTATCAAGACGGCGTGCGGTGGGAATGAGAAGTTCAAACGGTTCATTCCGTTGATAGCTGCATTGCTCGGTGCCTTCTGTGGGGCGGTGTGCTTTTATGCGGCACCCGAGGTGATTGGTGCAAACAATTTGGTTATTGCCATTGTCATCGGTGCGGCAAGCGGGTTGTCGGCAACCGGTGCCAATCAGTTGGTCAAGCAATTGACACAAAAAGTTCCTGATTTGGAAAACGTAAATAAATAAAAGACGATAATCATTATTGCCCATCGAGGATTTTTTCTTCGGTGGGCTTTTTTTATTTTGTTAAAGTACTTGAAAGAATGCCTAATTTATGCTAATATAGTGGTATATATTGCTAGGAGGATGCTCAACGATGCTAGGTGAAAGAATACGTATTACACGGCAACAAGCTTTTTTTACACAAGAAGACTTTGCAAATGAATTGCATGTCGCTCTTTCTACGGTTAACAGATGGGAATTGAACAAAGTAAAACCAAATATGAAAGCAATGAAAGCAATTAAAGAGTTCTGCGAGAAGAATCATTTGGATTATAAAAAACTTGAGAATGAATGGTTAGGCATTAAAGAGTGATATATCGGAGGTGTCGATATCATGAATTTGTTTTATAAAAAGTGTTCCGAATTATTTGACCTTACCGGTCAGGAAATCGTAGAACTGATGGAAGCGTTTTATCAAGATAACTCTGAGTCGGAAAAGAAATCCTGGAGAACATCACTTCCGCAATTACTTAATGTTGTAAAACAAGCCGGACTCGGAAACGTGTATTTGGCTACAGAGTATGAACTACCGGCTGGTGGCCGAATTGATGCGGTGTTATTGGGTGATGATGCCAATGGTAATCACAATGCTCTTGTTATTGAATTGAAGCAGTGGAGTCAAAATGGAATTGAATACCGCGATGATCGTGGATTCCCGTATATCAAGGTTAATGCTACGGAACCATATTTATCAAGACATCCGGTAAATCAAACCAAGGAGTACGTTGATGCCTTGAATGGTAATCACAGCAATGTTGTGAATGGTCAATTACATATTTATGGTTGCCAATATCTTCACGATTTTGAAAGTGATGAAAAGAACTTTTTTGAGCAGGGGTTGTTCTCCGATATTGATATTTCCAATTTGTTTTGTAAGGGAGAAGAAGACTCATTTGCCAAATATTTAAAAACGATGTTCTCCGTATCTGCCGATGTAGAAGTTGCCAAAGACTTGTTTATTAACGGAAAATACGTTACGACCGAAATGGATATGGAGATAATCAATAAGATTACCGAATCCCCTGAAAACATCCCATTATGGGCGGATCAGAACAAAATTATGGATTACGTCCGTCCTTTGTTGGTACAGCAGGCAAACGGGAGTCTGAAAACCAAACATTTAATCACGATTTCCGGTGCTGCCGGTACCGGAAAGACTATTGTCGGTTTTAGAATATTAGCGGAATATTGGAAGCTTCATCCGGATGCAAAAAACGATGTCAAATGCAAATATACTTTACCGAAAAGCCGAACCATCAAACAGGTTTTAGATGGGTTATGTGGAGATCATGCCGGTATACGTCCGATTTTCTTGGATAATATCACGACTAACCACGACGTATTGGTGATTGACGAGGCGCACCGTATTACGGATTTTAAGCAAACTGGTGTGGCAATCAATAATGCGCAAATCGTATTTGTTTTGCAAGATGACCGTCAACGGGTGCGTGCCAATGAAATTGGTACTCTGAATAACTATATGCAATTTGCTAGGGCAAATAAATACTTTTTTGCCAAATTCAAATTGGATTATCAAAAACGGTCTGGACTCGGAAGTTATGTCGATAGGTTGGATAAACTGTTGTATGGGACAGAATACCAGAATGACGTTGGACTCGGCATTAACATAATCGTATGTGATAGCATTAAGGACTTTGAAACACGGGTGGAGGAGTTCCATAATCGTAGCCAAAGTACAAAGTATTATGCTTCATATTGTTGGGAATGGAAAAGCAAAAGCAATCCTTCGGCTATGGATATTATCATTAATGATAAAGGTTACAGTTTTCAAAGGCAATGGAATCCGATGTATGGGCAATATGATTGGTATTTGGATTCAGTCGAGCAGGTCGGCTGTATCTATACGGCACAGGGCCTCGGCTTTGACTACGTTGGCTTCATTTGGTGGGATGACCTGGTTTGGAGAACAGACCACTGGGAGTTTCACATTGATAAGGTTACAAAATATGATTTGCAGTTGCGTGGTTCTATGCAGCGCAATGTCAATTGTGATGAACTGCTGCTTAACATCTACCGCGTTATGCTGACCAGAGCCAAGAAGGGATTGTGTATTTGGTTTAAGGACGAAGAGACAAAATCACATTTCAAAGAAATATGTTTAGAGGAAAAGATATGAAAACAATAATTGAGAAAGATCAGGAGGCCAGAAATTTTATCATTCGGCTAAAGTATGGCTTGGTTAAAGCATGGCTTGGTTAAAGCATTCAATAAAGATGTTTTCACGGAAGAAGAAATTCAGAATAAAGAGTTTTACACGATTCTTCGTTTAAACTGCAATGAGTGTTTTATAACTGAAGATGGCTCATTTAACCTGGATTTGTTTTGGTCGGAATATACGCGAGACGTAATTATCGGCAAAATTAGCATTTAACAAGGAGAAATAAGATGGTTATATACGAAAACACCAAAAAAGGATTTATTAAGGATGTTGACAGTGGATGCCTTGCAGATAAGCTGAAGATGTTGTTTAAAATGCATCATATCGGTAGCGGAGCTAGAGAATACGCATCATGGCAAAACTCCTCTCAGTTTATGAAAAATGTCATTTCCAATGCATGTTTTGACGATGATATCAGTGTCTATTTGGAATATCAGGTTTTTCTCACCAGTAAACGAGTTGATTTTCTTATTGCCGGTACGGATGATAAAGGAAATAACTATATCGTAATTGTTGAATTAAAGCAATGGGAAAGTTGCGATAGAACCGGCAAATATGACGTAGTAATTGCTTATACAGGCGGTGTTCGTCAGGAAGTGCCTCATCCGAGTTATCAAGCGCAAAGTTACGTAGATATGCTGAAAGCTTATACGAAAGCAATTGATGTAAATAATATCGGCGTGCATTCTTGTGCTTACTTACATAACTTTGACAGCAAGAAAATCAATGAGTTAAGATGCGAGATGTTCCAATCTTTGCTCGATGTTTCTCCGGCTTTTGTCAAAGGAGAAGAAACTAACCTTATTAATTATATGGCTCAATTTGTTTGCCATAAGCAAACCATCGATATTTTTTCATTAATCGAATCAAGTGATCTTGTTCCTGGATTGCAATTGCAAGATGCAATCACCGATATGATGAAGGGTACAACGATGTTCAATCTGATTGACGAACAGAAAGTTGTGTTTGAACAGGTATTTTACTCGGTACAAGCTTCTCTTGCTTCCAATAAGAAAACAGTAATCGTTTGCCAAGGCGGTCCCGGGACAGGCAAATCGGTTGTGGCTTTAAAATTGCTTTGCGATTTGATTTTGGACAAGAAGGCGGCAAGATACGTTACACATAATAGTTCACTTAAAAATGTGTATAAGGAAGTTCTTAAAAAAGCCGGTAAAAAGCTTAAAGAATTGGAATCTATTTTTGCCGGAGATGGGATGTTCCAATCCGCGAAGGTTAAAGCTAATGCATATGATTGTGTGCTGGTCGATGAAGCACACCGAATCACAGAACATTGGAGTCATTCCCACGATGAGCAACATATTGATACGATTGTCCGTGCCGGAAAAGTATCCGTCTTCTTTATTGATGAAAAACAGACGGTTACGGTTAATGATTTCGGAACAGTAAGCAGAATCGTAGAATCCGCTCAAAAATATAGTGCGGACGTTATTCAAGGTTCGGACTATAATCTTGTTTCCCAGTTCAGATGTGGCGGCAGCGATGGATTTATCGGTTTTCTTGACAAAGTATTGTACGGCAGCAAAGAACCCTTTACTATTTCTCCTGACTATGAGGTTAAGGTTTTCAAGGATCCGATTAAGTTCAGAGAAGCACTTCGTGAGCGGAATAATAACAATCGTGCGAGAATGGTTGCCGGATACTGTTACGAATGGGTAACCGGTAAAGACAGTGCAAAAAAGCAAGTTGCCAAAAAATTAGGAATCCCGGAAGCACAGTGGGACACCGACTCAAGATTACAATATGACATCAAATTGGGCAAATTTACTGCGAAATGGAATCTCAGCTACGATAAAACATGGATTACAAGTCCGAATTCGTTTGATGAGGTCGGCTGCATTCATACATCACAGGGGTTGGAACTTGATTATTGCGGTGTAATTATCGGGAAAGATTTGCGTTATGAAAAAAATGAAATCATTACTGACCAAACGCAGATTGCACAATCCGATGATACAAGCGGTATCAGAACTTGCAAAGACAACGATGTGGCTGAAAAGCTAATCAAAAATACCTATCGCACAATGCTGACGAGAGGTCAAAAAGGATGCTATATCTTCTGTGAAGATGAAGCACTTGGTAGATATTTGTTAAGTGAACTGGGTACTGACTATGCAGATGAGGAATCACCGTTGACTCCCTCTCAAAAAGAAGGTCTTGCCAAACTTCTCGCAGGAGAGAACTGTTTTGTGACCGGCGAAGGAGGAACCGGCAAATCCTATCTGATTGAAAAGTTTTCGGATATGATTAGAGGGCAGAAAAAGATTTTGAAATGTGCTCCGACAGGTATTGCTGCTGAACATATTCACGGCAGAACGATTCATCGTTGCTTCCAGCCAAAATCGATACCGAGTGTTATTGAAAAGACTTCCGTTGCCAATGACAGTGTTATTCGTTATATTGCAAAATATGATGTTGTAATCATTGATGAGATTTCCATGTGCAGAATCGATTTGTTTGAATACGTTATGAGAACAATAGATGAAGCTATAAAACTCAAAGACAAACCTATTCAAATTGTTCTTTGCGGTGACTTTTTTCAACTTCCGCCTGTTGTTCCGGACTATGAGAAAAATATCCTAAAAACATTATATGGAACAGAAGAAGGCTTTGCATTTGAGTCATCCGAGTGGACTAATCACAGATTGACAACGATTGACTTAAAAGAAAACGTTCGGCAAGGACAAAGCGGTTCGACTGAAGCACTTGAATTTTTGCAGTATTTGAACAATCTCCGTTCACATCGTGATGTTGACCAAACACTTGCATACTTCAATGGAAAATCAAAGGCGGATAAAAATTGCTCCACGAATACTATTGAACTCCATGCAACCAATGATAAGGTTGATTTACACAATCAGGAAGGATTGGATGCTCTTCCTGGGACAATATATTCTTATACTGCGGTTATTAGCGGGACTATTCCTTCCGATAAATATCCCGTCAAGGAAAAGATTGACCTCAAAATAGGTGCCAAGGTAATGTTCTTACGTAATGATAACCACAATCATGAATATCAGAACGGTACAATCGGAATTGTAAAGGAATGCTATGATGACGGAGTAATTATTACGGTTGGGAAAAAGGATGTGTATTTAACTCCGTATGAGTATACCGTTTCGGCTGAACCAACTTATAATGCGACGACCGGTCAAATTGAGCAAGAGTTATACGACGGAACGTATACGCAATTGCCGCTTTGCTTGGCATATGCAATTACCGTTCATAAGAGTCAGGGGCAAACGTTTGATTCGATTAATTTTGATCCCTGTGGAAATGGTACCGAGTATTTGCAGAACGGTCAATTATACGTTGCTTTATCTCGTTTAACATCAATTGATGGGCTATACTGCTATCACGAAATTAAAGAATCCGAATGGCAGACATCAGCAAAAGTAATCAAATTTTACAGTTAATCTTCTAATATACAAATTAGGATCGTAGAAATACGGTCCTTTTTTTATTGTCAAACCGTCAGATTTTGCCTCTTTCCAAGGCTACCAAGTGGAAGGAGCCAAGCGGCAAGAAAAAAGAAAATTATTTTTTCAAACCGTCAGAAATGGTTCGTTCTCAAGGCTACAAGATGGAGGGCAACAAGAATCAGCCCTCGGAAAGAAGGAAAGACAATGAAGCACAATCTGAAAGTCAGTGTTTCAAAAGAACCGCAGACAGACGGAATCGTGACTTGTAAAAACGTCACTATTAGAGAAAAGATTTTACGTTTTCTCCTCGGCGACAAAAAGCGAGTAACGGTTCTGATTCCCGGAGACAGCGTAGAGGAAATCTCTATCTGCGAACTCGCTGAGGAAGGAGATAAGACTGATGAGCAAACTTGAACTGGCATTTGAAGTTATCAAGCAATTGATGAAATGCGTGCTGGACCTAAAGACTCTGGCAGACAGCGTTGAGGGATTATGTACTACCTTGACAGACGGTTTGCAGAATGTGGTATCAAAGGAAAAGGAAGAACCCAAACCTGTGAAGGCAAAGGAACCGAAAATTTCCCTTGAAAAGGTTAGAGGCTTTCTTGCCGAAAAGAGCCGAGAGGGATATGCCACAGAGGTTCGTGAGATCATTGCGAACCATGGTGCAAACCGATTGAGCGACATTGATCCCGAAGAGTATGCGGCAATTCTCGAAGAAGCGGAGGAACTCGGAAATGCCGGATAAACACGCAATCCTTTCCGCTTCCGGTTCTCACAGATGGTTGAATTGCACACCATCCGCACGGCTGGAACTTGAGTTTGAAAACCAGAGTACCGAAGCGGCAAGTGAAGGTACTGCCGCTCATGCTTTGTGCGAACACAAGCTGAAGAAGGCACTCCGTATGAGAAGCAAGCGACCTACATCGGATTATGATTCCGATGAGATGGAAGAATGCACGGATGCCTATGTGGAGTTCGTGATGGAACAGTATGAAAAGGCAAAGCAGAACTGCGCCGACCCAATCATTCTCATTGAGCAGCATCTCGACTTTTCCTGCTATGTGCCGGATGGGTTCGGTACCGGTGACTGCATCATCATTGCGGATGATACACTCCATATCATTGATTTCAAGTACGGTAAGCATCGGGAAGGTTTCAACCGTATGATTGACGATGCTTTGGCAGGCAAGATTGATTTGATAGTTACAAAGTCGGTCAGCAGATTTGCGAGAAATACGGTAGACAGCCTTGTTACGGTTCGTAAGCTGAAGGAAAAAGGTGTGGAGGTCTTTTTTGAAAAGGAGAACATATACACACTCGACAGCAAGGGTGAATTGCTTATTACGATTATGTCTTCGTTGGCACAAGAGGAATCTAGGTCAATCTCGGAGAACGTAACCTGGGGCCATAGAAAGCGCTTTTCGGACGGCAAACTTATGTTGCCTTATAAAAATTTCTTGGGGTATGAAAAGGGACCGGATGGTCTACCGCAAATCGTTGAGAGTGAGGCAAAGATTGTTCGCAGAATCTATGATTTGTTTCTGTCCGGGATAACAACGTGTAGCATTGCAAAAATGCTGATGGATGAAGGCATTAAGTCGCCCAGTGGATGCGATTGTTGGAGAACGTCAACGGTTGACAGTATCCTGCAGAACGAAAAATACAAGGGTTCTGCTTTGTTACAAAAGTCTTATACGATTGATTTTCTTACCAAGAAGCAAAAGGTAAACGAAGGCGAGATACCGCAGTATTACGTAGAAAATAGTCATCCTGCAATCATTGATCCGCAGATGTGGGAACTGACGCAGATTGAATTTGACCGTAGGAAGGCAATTGGAAAAGAGTATTCGTGTAACAGTATTTTCTCGGCAAGACTTATTTGTGAGAATTGCGGTCATTACTATATGAAACGTGCCTGGTCTAACAAGTTCAAGGATTCATCGGTTGTATGGATTTGCAAGCATAGGTACAAACACGGAAAGGATTGCGATTCGCCGATTGTTCAAAACAGTGACGTGGAAAGCAAGTTCGTTGAGGCTTTGAATGAGATTATTGACAATCGGGAAATCGTGCTTTCAAGGTGCCGAGAGTTGTTAGATGAACTTGACGATAACACGGCTATCGATGAGGAGATTGACGAGCATCTTCGTGAATGCGAAATAATCGTTGGCCTTAACAAGAAACTCATTGAGGAGAATACCGCTCGGGCAATGAACCAGGATGAGTTCAATAAGAAATATGCGGCTTATGAGGCTCGTTACAACGCAGAACATACCAAGGTGGAAGAACTGAAAGCGGCTAAGGAGGCGCGTCAAAAGAGAGCCGAAATTCTCAGTGCGTTTATGTTCGAGATACATGAACGGGAAAGTCTGATTGAGAAGTTCGACAAGAAGCTTTGGTTGGCAACGATCGATACGGTGACGGTTCTTAAAGACGGAAGACTAAAATTCAATTTTAAAAACGGAAAAGAGGTAATCAAATGATGATCAGTGAAAAGACAGTGACAATGCTCAAGGAAAAGTACAAGCCGGGAATGCGGGTAAGGCTAGTCAAGATGGATGACGTTCAGGCACCGCCGATTGGAACCGAAGGCACGGTAAGAGGTGTGGATGACATCGGTTCGATATTGGTAAGCTGGGATACCGGTTCAAGTTTGAATGTCGTTTACGGTGAGGACGAAGTGGAGGTGATTGAGAAATGAAAATCTGCTCGATTTGTAAGAAAGAGTATTCCGAACCATCGGCATTAAGCCGCAAGGACAATCAAACAGAGATTTGTCCCGATTGCGGTTTGCGTGAAGCATTGGAGGCGTTCGGTGTAAAGGACGATAAGGTGCAGGAGGTTATGGATGTCATTACCGATGCGACCAAACCGCAGGTATATACGATGTACTCGGCGGAAGGGGATATGACCTTCATCATGGAAGACAAAGGCAATACGACCTCGGTGGTTGGGTTCTATTACGGGACGCCGGACGATGAGGCAACCAAGGAGTTCTACGGAAAAACAACGGCAACGTTTGAAATGTAAAAAAAATGAACCGCTTATTGGAGATGATCCGTTAAGCGGTTCTTTTTTATAGGTAGTAATCGTAAAATCTCATACCCTTGATTGATTGGTTGAAGGCGGTTTATCTGGCTCAATTGGTGCCGGTGGCAGCAAAAGAGCAGGAAATAAGCAAAAAAGGTCAAAAATCCAATAAAATAAGGACTTTTGACCATTATTGCAAACAAAAAGGACTCCAATAGTTTGTCGCTATTAGAGTCCTAGCTTGGTCTGAGTGACAAGACTTGAA
>DCGU01000095.1:0-29326 GCA_002315325.1 Clostridiales bacterium UBA1770 | reverse complement strand
CGCTACCAACTGCGCTACACCCAGAAACGCTCTTTTTTCAAGCGCTTGGTTATTATATCACAGCGGCGCTTGGATGTCAATAGTTTTTGTACTCTTTTTTGTCGTATTGTGCACGGTTTTGCGCCTTGGTTCACAGAGAGCGTACCAACGTCCGATTTCGGCCCTCAGCACCGGGTGGCATATATGGAAAAGGGAAGAATGGCATTGCAACGGGGCGCGAAAAGTGATATGATTATCCGTGAACAATATAGGTTCGGCATGGAGGGATTATGATGGAATTGATGGAGGCCACGCGCCGCTTTGTTGCACAACGCTATCAATTGGTGGACCCGGAAGTGGGATTGATCAAATCGCACTGCATCCCCAATTATCACTCCAATCTCAAACCGGGTGAATATCATTTTATCAAGTCCAGCGTCGACCTGGCGCTGCTGACGTTTGCCGTCGGAGATGAGCCGCATTATCACGCTGCCAACGAAATGCTGTGCCGTGCCATTGCCATGCAGTGCCGCACGGGGGAGTGTGCCGGTGTCTGGCCCTACTATTTGGAGGAGACGCTGGAGGAAATGGTGGCGCCCGACTGGAACTACGCCGATTTCAATGCGCTGCCGATCATTACCATCCTCAAAGAGTATGGGGATAAATTGGAGCCCGGCACGTACGACGCTTGCCGCGAGGCCTGTCTGTATGCCTGCCGCGCCATTCAAAAACGCAACTTAACGGTACTCTATACCAATCCGACGGTGTCGTCCGTCTACATCTTGGCGCTGTGCGCCGAGTTGTTCGATCGTCCGGATTTGATGGCCTACGCCAAGCACAAGCTGAATAAGTTCTATTATATGACCATGAAGGACGGTACGTATAACGAGTACAACTGTCCGGGGTACACCAAACTGATTTTGGAGTTTTACAGTATCATTCTGCGCAACGTTACCGACCCCGAAATTTTGGAAAAGGTTACGACGTTAAATGATTTGGCCTGGACGATGTTGGGGGAACATTACCACCATCCGACAGGGGAGTTTACCGGCCCCAAGTTCCGCCAATACGTCAACTTTTTGGCGCCGGACGAACGCGTTTCCTGGACACGTGCCGTGGGGCCAGAATTGGATTTACTCACGGGGGACGAGGGTGACGCCGGTGCCGTCGGCGATATGGATATCATTTATGACGTGCACTGCCCGCCGTATTTGCGGCACTATTATACCGACCCGGAAAAGACGACGGCGTTCCGCCGCATCCTGTCCTACGGCTTCAACTACCCGTATCTGGGTTGGCCGCTGGTGGATACCCAGTATGCCGCGCCTGCCTTTACGCTGGGCAGTTACAACGGGATGGACGGTTGGAATCAGCATCACAACGTGGTTGCCTATATCGGCACCCGCCGCAAAAAAGTATGTATCCGTATGCGCGTCTATCACGATGGATACGATTACGCTTCCGCCTATATGAATACGGCACAGGAAAAGGGAACGGCCGTGACGGTCGTTAATTTCCACACTGACCGCGGCGACACGCACCATGACCTTGACCCCGTGAAGAATGCCCAAATCAAGGCCAAGGATTTCCGCGTGCGGTACCAGCTACAGGCGAACGTGCAGGGCGTCATCGACAGCGTGACGGTGCAGCCGCTGCCAAACGGCTGCCGCATGGACGTTTTGGGAATCCCCGTTGAGATACAGTATCACGCCGCAGAGTTTACCGGGGAGCGTCCCTATTTTGAGATTGTGCGGGAAGATAACTCGTTGTTCGTGGATATGGTGCTCTATCACGGCGAGGAAAAGGTGATTCGCTTTGACGACCTTGCCGCACTTGTCACCGTTTCGCATTTGTCCGTGGGCGAAACGCTGCCCGCACAGCCGACCGTGTCAATTGACAACGGGTTCATCCGTGTCGGCACCGTGTTGAATGGGCTGCAGACCGAGATCATCGCACCGATAAAACCATTGCCGCAGCGTGCGTCGGTCCTTGCCGACGAGGTGCGGCTGGACGGCAGACATATTATGAAATACGTGGAAGAAACCGAGGATTGACGTCGCACGTCAACGGGATAGACGTACAAAATAGATTTTTTGGAGGGTATTATGGCACAAAATACAGTGTTTTCGGTCGGTCCGCAGGAACAGTATGCCTCGTTTGAGCAAGCGCTGGAGGCCTCCCGCACGGTGCAGGGCAGTAAAACGATTCGGCTTGCCCCCGGCGAGTATCGGGTCAAATCTTTTGCCCTGGATGCGCGTGACGCAGGCCTTTGCATCGAGGGTAACGGCAGTGCGACGCTGGATGCCGGTTTGCATATTCCCGCGGCGGATTTCCGCCCGCTTGACGCCGATGAGCGGGCCCGCCTGCACGGCGACGCACCCGAACAGGTGCGCAAAGTCGACCTCAAACGCTATGGGTTAACGCGTGATGACTGGGGCGAAATCGGTGTCATCGGCTCTTATTCAACGGCTCGGAAATATGACGGCGCTCTGTACGGCAAGGTATGGTGTGAACTCTTTGTCAACGATACACGCATGGAAATATGCCGCTATCCCAACAGCGGATTCCTATACACGGAAAAGGCGGTATACGAGGGCCTCGGCCGGGAAGACCATAACGGGAAAGTAAAACCCGAATTTGACGAGGTCCGCAACCCTGCCGGCGACATCCGCCGCATCCCGCGCGACGTCGCACAACGCGCGCTTTCCTGGCGCGATTTGGACAAGGCGTGGATTTTCGGGTATCCGCGCTACTGTTGGGCGGACGAGTCCAATCAAATCGTGTCCATCGACAGGGAAACCTGTAATATGCAGACACGGTTTGTCAGCACGTACGGTGTCATTGACGAGGCGCCCTTTTATTTCTTCAACGTTTTCGAGGAATTGGACGCCCCCGGTGAATGGTATTTGGACCGTGACAACGGCATTCTGTATCTCTATCCCCCCTGCGCCCTGGATGATGCCGACGTGCGCCTGTCCCTGTCGGAACAGCCGATTTTCACGTTGGACGGCGCCGATGCCGTTACTTTACGGGGGCTGACGCTGTGCGGGACCCGTGCCGATGCCGTTGTTGCCAAGTGTAACGATTTGACAATAGAAAAATGCGAAATCAAGAACGTCGGCGGCAACGCCGTCGTCTTTGACGGGTACCGCTGCACTGTGACGAAATGCCGCATTCATCATACGGGACGCGGCGGCATTATGCTGGACGGCGGTGACCGCAATACGCTCACGCCCTCGAACAATACCGTGACCTGCTGTGATATCCACCACGTGGCCGAGATTTTTAAAACGTATAATCCGGCCCTTTCATTGAACGGCGTCGGCTGCCGCATCGTGGGGAACTGCCTGCACGATGCGTCGCATATGCTGATTGGCTTCAACGGGAACGACCACGTGATTGAATACAATGAAATCTACGCCGCCTGTAAGTTTGCGGACGATTCCTCCGCCATCTACTGCGGCCGCGACTATACGCTGCAGGGCACCGTAATCCGCTATAATTATTTCCACGATATGGCTTCCGACTCCAACCAGGGCATCGGTATTTTCGGCTGTTACGCCGACGATAACTCGGCGGGAGTAAGCGTCTGGGGCAACGTTTTCCTGCGGCTGCAGTCGGTGCTGCTGTTCCACGGCGGTCACGATATGGTTTTCTCCAATAACCTCATCGTCAGCAAGACGCCCAAGTCGGTTCATTCGCTGCGGTTTCACGCGTACGGGTATCAGGGCACGCTCAAACCGGGCGGAACCCATTTGGTCAAGCTGGAAAAAGTGGACTGGCAAAACGAGATTTGGAAAAAGCGTTTCCCTCGCATTGCCGAGTATCTGACCTGGGATCCCGACACCGAACAGCGTTTCCCGCACGGCTGCCGCTTGGAGCACAATGCACTCTTCGACCATACGCCGTTGGATTCCAACTTTGATTACGATAATCCAGCCTGGGGCAACGTCGTGAAGGATATCCGCTATTACGACACGGGCGACAGGGCGTATACCTTTGAAGACCTGCCGGCACTGATGCAGCAGGCCATGGCGCAGGACGCCGGTTTTGAGGCGCTGCCGTTGGAAAAGATGAAATTTAATCCGGACTGTATGCAATAAATGCAAAAATGGGGTAATAAAACAATGAAAAAACTGAAAATCGGCGTTATGGGGATCGGCCGCGGCAAGTTCATGATAAACTACTGCAAAAACTTCGATAACGCGGAACTGGTTGCCGTTTGTGACAAATGGCACGATTTGGCTTCCATCAACCATATCGATACCTGCGGGGCAACCTTTTATGACAACTTCGAGGACTTCATCAGGCACGACATGGACGCGGTGATGCTGGCCAACTATGGCAACGAGCACGCCCCCTTTGCCATCAAGGCCATGCGCGCCGGTAAGGACGTCATCTCCGAGGTGCTGCCGGCCCAATGTATGAAAGAATACGTGGAACTGATTGAAACCGTGGAGGAAACGGGCAGACAATACTGCTATGCCGAAAACTACTGTTTTATGGCAGCAACGGCCGAGATGCGCCGTGCCTATCGTGCCGGCAAGTTGGGTGAATTGGAATATGCGGAGTGCGAGTATATCCACGACTGTGAAACCATAACGCCCGAAATCACACGCGGGGAGCCAGACCACTGGCGCTACAACAACCACGCCTTCTTTTATTGCACGCACTCGTTGGGGCCCATCGTGCACGCCACCGGGCTGCGCCCCGTCAAGGTCGTCGGTCTGCAGACGCCGCCCAATCCGTCCTACCGCAGAACCGGCAGACGGAGCGGTACCTACGGTGTGGAAATGGTCACCCTGTCCAACGGTGCCGTCGTGCGGTCAACCCACGGCGCACTGAAACGGGGGTCTGTTTGGTACAATATGCAGGGCACCAAGGGCGCTATGGAATCCCAGCGTGAAATCGTCCCCGGTTCCGATGCCTACAACAAGGTCTACACGTGGCTGCTGCCCGAGGACAACCCCTATCTGCAGGCGGAAAATCAGGAATACCTGCCGCCCATCGACGAAAAATTCGGTAAATCCGGGCACGGCGGCAGCGACAACGTTTGTTTGTGGAATGCCATCGAGTACCTGCGCGGCAACAAGGATGCCGAAATCATCGACGTATACGAGGCCGCGGATATGGCGTTGCCCGGTCTGTTTGCCCTGTTCAGCGACGTGTGCGGCGGCGAGCGCGAATTGGATATCCCCGATTTGCGTGATAAGACCGCGCGTGACAAGTGGCGCAACGATACGCGATGCGTGGACGCCAAGGTGGCGGGCGACATGCTGCTGCCCAGTTTGCGCACCGGCACGCCGTCTTATCCGCCCGAAGTGTACGAACGCATCCAAAAAATGTGGGAAGAAGAAAAAGCCAAAAAGTTGGCAAAACAGTAAGAAAAACGGCATAAAAGCAAAAAGCAGGCTCAAATCAATGAGCCTGCTTTTCGTATGCGGAAATCGTATCCGCCGGTGATTAGTCGTTATCGTTCACAAGAACGAGTTCGCCGTCTTTCTCTTCAATATCCAACAGCAAGAGGTGTTCGTGTACGCCGCCGCGGTTGCCGTTCGGGCTGTGGAGCGACAGCTTCATCTTGCCGTCGAAGGTTTTGAAAATCATGGCGTGACCGCCTTCGTACGTAAAATCGGGTTTCGCGTTCCGCTCGTACAAAATACCTTTTTGTTCCCACGGTCCCGTGATGGCAGGGGCGCCTGCCACGGCCACGACGTAGTCGTTCTGCGGGAAGGTTGACCACAGCATGCGCAGTTCGCCTTTTTCCGTCGTGTATAGGAAGGGACCGTCCGTGACGCCCATTTTCAGGTCGGGAATAGCGTCGGCACGGAACAGGGTAATGGGGTCACCCACCATCGTGGTTAAGTCATCGCTCAAACGCACGGCGTCCATCAGTCCCACGCGGTCGGCTCTGGCGCTCCATTCGTTGACGTATACCAGCCACGGCTGTCCGTCGGGGGCGACGTACAGCGTGCCGTCGATGGTGCAGGGTTCACGCGGCGGCAGGCATCCGTCGGCAATATCGACGAATGGCCCCATGGGCGAGGGACTTTTATAAACGGATACGCGGTGAACGGTGTCCGCATCACGCACGCTGGTGAACAAATAGAAATTACCTTTGTAGTAGTGGCATTCGGGTGCCCAAAACAAATCTTTCACGCCGTGAAAGTTTTCATCCGGCACGAAAACGGGGTAGGGCTTCGACCAGTCGATCAAATCTTCCGAAACCCAAACGGCCACGACCGTTTTTCCGTCAATACCCTCGTTGTGATACAGATAGTATCGGCCGTCGTAGGGCAGGATAAACGGGTCACGGACAAAGACGTCGGCATTCATTGTGAAGGCGTGTACGTCGATTTCCGGCAGGATGAGCCCCGGGATTTTCGGAATGGCTTCGTTTTCAAATTTCATGCCTGCGTTACCTCGTTTTCATAAGCAAAGCTTGCCCGGATGCCTGCCCGCATATACGAGATATCGTCCCCGTTCCACAGGACGTTGGCACCCATTTTTTGATACCGCTGTGCGTGAACGCTGTCGGCCGCATAGCAGCCGCATGACTTGCCGAGCTTGTTGCATACGGCAAACACTTTTTGAATTTCCTCTATCAAAATGGGGTTATCCGTTTCGCGGGGAATGCCGAGCGAAATGGAGTAATCGTTGGGCCCGATGATAAAACCGTCAATAAAATCACCGTAGAGTTCCACCATTTGCGGAATCAATTCTCTGCCTTTGACCGATTCTATCTGCGGGAGCAAAATTCTGCCCTTTTGAAAATCATCCATGGTTTCGCCCGCACGGAAAATGCCCCAACCGCCGAAACCGGTTCGCCCGATCGGCGGGAAGTGCATGGCGTCCACGGCCGTTTTGATTTGCTCGAGTGACTCCACGCGCGGCAGCATAATACCGTCTGCACCGAGGTCGATGGCTTTGGCGATTAAATGGTAGGCGCTGTCTTCCACGCGAACAATTGAAGGCAATTCGAGTGCACGGCACCGCATGGTCATTGGAATCAGTTCTTCGGTTCCGAAAACGCCGTGCTCTTTGTCCAGCAAAACGCAGTCAAGATCGGTGAACGCATCCAACAAAAGCGGGCTGTGTTCCGTCATAATATTGCCCATCATTACACGCTGACAGCCGCTCAATTTGTCTTTTAAAAGTTGATATCGATTCATTGCAGTTCAAAACGTCGCGTCGATTTACCAAATCACAACGCGCTTGTTCGGTGCGATGTACATTTTGTCCTTTTTGGTGACGCCGAAGGTATCGTACCACTGCGGGAAGTTGCGGGGCGGCATATTGGCGCGCAGAATGTGCGGGCCGTGTACGTCCACGTTGAGCAGCAGCTGTTCGTACTCCGGTTTTGCCTTCATACACCATACTTTTGCCCAGTTGACGAAGTATTCTTCAAAAGAGGCGCCTTTCATACGGGACATAATATCCAGGGTAACGGCCATACCGCCGTTGTCGGCGATGTTTTCGCTGACGGTCAGCGTGGCGTTGACGGGACCGGCGGGCAGGACGATGCCCTCGAATTCCTTAATCATAGCCTTGGTCTTGGCCTTGAAGTTGGCACGGTCCTTTTTGGTCCACCAGTTGTTCATATTGCCGTGCTCGTCGTAGGCGGCACCGTTGTTATCGAACGCGTGGGAGATTTCGTGGCCGATGACGGCGCCGATACCGCCCAGGTTCTGGCTTCTGGTCTGCTTGATGGAATAGAAGGGGGCCTGCAGAATGGCAGCAGGGAAGGTGATGTCGTTGGAGGTGGGATCGTAGCAGGCGTTCACCATATGGCCGGGCATTGCCCATTTATTGTGGTCAACGGGTGCGTAGAATTTTGCGTTATCGTCCTCGCGTTTGATGCGCTGCAGCGTTGATACGATGGTCAACAGGGATGCATTCTCATCAAAAACGAGCTTGTCGTAGATGGCCTCTGCCTTGTCCGGGTAGCCCATCTTGATTTTCATGGTGGACAGTTTCAAAACGGCTTTATCCTTGGTGGCAGGGTCCAAAAAGTCGTTTTTTGCCACGCGGGTCTTGTAGGTCTCGATGATTTCCTTCACCATCTCCACCACGTCGGCCTTGGCAGCCTGTCCGAAATATTTGTCACCGTAGTAGATGCCCATAGGCTCACTGTACGTGCCGGCAGCCAAACGGTAGGCAAACTTTTCCACGCAGGGCATTTGCGCCACGCCGGTCAGCGCTCTTCTGTAGGAAGAACCGAGGTCACGCAGTTCCTCGGACAACAGGGAACAGCAGGACAACAAAAGGTTGATGTATGCCCAGTGCTTGTATTGTACGAAAGTATCTTCGTTAAACAGCTTGCCGAAATTGTCTAAAAAACGCGGGTCGGCAATGGACAGTTTTGCCGGGGCTTCACCGAACAGATCCTTGCAGAGCTTGGAGAACTTCAGGGGCTTCAGGGCCGATACGGCCTTGCGCATGGAAATGATATTGTACACCTTGGTGTACTCGCTCCACTCTTCCGAGCTCTTGACGATGCCGGCAATTACGGCGTCAAAGGCGATGGCGTCGGCAATATAGGCGTTCTGTTCTTCCTCAGACAGTCTTGTCTTGGCGAGCACGGCCTTGACCATGTTCTGCCACATGCCGAGCAGGGCGGTTTTCTGCTGTTCCATCTCGGGTTTGTAGTAGGTCGTGTCGGGCAGAATGGTGGACGGGCCCTGCAGGTACAAAAGTTTTGCGTCGGTGTTTTTCATATCGGGTTCGATGGAAAAGCTGAAGGGCAGCGGCATACCGTCCAGGGCAAAGTCCTTTAAGTGGCGGTTGAGGTCGGCAACGGTGTTCAGCTTTTCAATGCGTTTGAGGGCCGGCAGAGCGGGGCGAATACCTTCACGCTTGCGGCGCTTGACGTCGATGGCGGCGGAGTAAAGTTTGCAGGCGTTCTTCAAACAGTCATTCGGATACGTATTCTTTGCAATCATATCTTCCAGCTCGGCGCGCATCGTTTTTTCCACGTCGACGTCGAGGTCGGCAAAGCCGCCCGTGGTCGGTCTGTCATTCGGGATGACGGTCGTTTCAAGCCATGCACCGTTGACGTAATTGTAAAGGTCATCTTGAATTCTGATATTTTCCATTGTTTTATCTCCCCAAACAGTATTTTATTGCTTATTTCGTTCGTCGCAATCCAGGAATTCCTGTCTGCGCGTTTCATAGTTGAACCTGTACGTGCCGGAAGTGGCACCGGTGGATGCGCCGAAGTCGGTGTGCGTCAAGGCAAGCGCACCCGCCTCGTCGGCGCAGGACAGCGTAAAGCAGAAGCGGAAAGCGTGGGCGTAAGAGTGCAGAATGGACTTTAGGCTTGCGTCGCCGTACTTGGTACGGCAGTCGACTTTCAACTGCTTTCGTGCATAGCAAAAAGCATACAATACGATGGTATTTTTGACCGAACGGTCAAAAATCATCCGCAGAACTAAAAAACAGTAGATAGCTGAATTGATAGTTTTTGGGCATTAAAATCGTTTATTTGTTTTTTGCGCTCTGTGCCTTTTGGTCATTTAGACAAGCCGCTTGAAAAAGAGTGCAGAATGGACGAAAACCTAGCGTCGCCGTACTTGGTACGGCAGTCGACGGTTTTCGTTCATAGCACAAAACGTTATATTTGATGGAAGTTTTGACCGGAATGGGCAAAACTAATCCTTAGAGCTGCAAATAAAAAGTTTAAAGAGTAGTTCATTTAGAGTTCCATAAGTTCATTCCGTTTTGTGCGATCTGTGCCTTTTTCAAGTGGCGTAAATCAATGGATGTCGGGGTTTACAATATCTCCGACACCGTTCAAAATCAGACGCGGCTGATAAGCAAAACGCTTGATGGTTTCGCGCGTGGATACGCCGGACAGTACCAAAATGGGGTCCAGACCACCTTCCACGGCACCGACGATGTCGGTCTCCATATTGTCGCCGATCATGGCAACTTCGGACGAATGGATATTGAATTTGTGCATGCGTTCCATGGCAACCCGCATCATCAGCGCGTTGGGCTTGCCGATGAAGTATGCTTTTTTGCCGGTGGCGGCTTCAATCGGAGCGACGAGCGGCTTGCAGGCGGGAACCTCACCGTCATCCGTTGGGGTGAGCATATCGGGGTTGGTGCCTACCAGTTTGGCACCGCGGTTGACCAGTCGAACGGCCTTGCTGATGCTGTTGAAGTTGTAGTTGGACGTCTCGCCGACGACAACGTATTCCGGGTCAACGTCGTTGATAGAGATGCCGACGTTGTACAACGCGTTGGTCAGGCCTGCATCACCGATAACGTAAGCCGACGTGGCACCCTGTCTGGCCAGAAAATCCGCCGTGGCAAGGGCAGCCGTGTAGAAATGATCTTCGGAAATATCCAGGCCCATGCGCTGCAGCTTCATGCGCAGCTCACGATTGGAGGCCTGGCTGTTGTTGGTTAAAAACAAAAATTGTTTGTTGTTTTTTTGCATCCATTCGACGAATTCCGTGACACCGGGCAGCAGAATGTGTCCGTGATAGATGACACCGTCCATATCACAAATAAAGGCTTTTTTTGCGCGTAACGTTTCCATAATATCCTCCGAAAAAATATAATATATTAGTGTAATTATATCATATAACCGGATACTGCGCAATAGAAAAGGCCCTGCCGCGTTTTGCGCGGCAGGGCAGCGGTATTTGATATCAATGGTCCGGCGGTTCAGCAAAGCTTGACGTTTTGGGGGATTTTATCGCCGCCGCGCAGAATTTTGCGTGCGTTTCCTTCATAAAGCTTGTACCGTACTTCCTTTGGCAGGTCGAAGGAATTGATGGTTTCCTGGTGGAAGTTTTCCCACAGATCGCGGGCGTACAGAACGCGGTCCTGCCAGCGAATCAGGAAGTTGCGGCCGAATTCACGGTTGCGCGTCAGCGCATTGCAGCCGCTGCGGCCGCAGGTGTCGCAGTACAGGTTGGGGTATTTCTCCAGCAGCTGCTCCACCCGTCCGCCGGGAACGATGTCGCCGGTGGGGTAGTTGATCTGTTTGTACCCGTCGTCGTTGGAAATGTGTGCCCAAAAGCCCATAGCGTGCCCGATAAAGGTCGTTTCGGGGCATTGCTGCAGCACGCGCTCCAGCACGTCGATGCCGCCGCCGTACCACCAATCGGGCCAGGGGTACATATTGTTAGGTGTGTCGTGACCGTATTCAAAGTGCATCAGCACGGGCAGACCCAATTCACCCGCCGTACGATACAGGCGAATGGCGTCGGGATTGTCGTACATCATGCGCAGCTTCAATTCACCGCAAATGGACAGGTCGTAGAGTTCGGTTGCCGCTTTCAAACGGGCGCAGGCACCCGGTACGCGTGGGTCGGGGCAGTACCCCAACAAAAAGCGGTCGGGGTATTGGTATTTGTATTCCAGGCAGGCGGAAAACGGCAGCGGGTCGCTTGAAAGCGGCGAGTGCTCGTGCAGTACCTCGGGATGGAACTCGGTGGCGGGCGCTTCCCAGGACAGCAGCACGGTCAAATCAATGCCGTATTGGTTCATGTTGTCCACGACTTTTTTGGGGCCGTAGCCGCGGTAATGCGGATGGTTATGAACGTCAATAATCATCTTTTTGTCCTCTCTTTCACCAAAAAACGCAGTTTATCGTACTTTTCCGTACCATTCGCCTTCGGGCGGTACGGGATAGTCGTTAACGACTTTCAACAGGTCTTCGTAATGGGAAACGACCTTGCGGTAGGCGGCAACGTATTTGTCGATGGCGTCCGGGATATAGGCGCGGAAGTAGGGGATTTCGGCGGCCTGGATGTGTTCGGAGCGGGCCAAATCCTTGTCCAATGCCCGCACGTCGCGGTGCGCAAAGGCGATGCGGGAAGGTTTGCCTAACCCCAGTGCATCGTAGGTTTGGAACATCGGGTGTGTGTGAAGCGGGTTGTTGGTGCCGACGTGGAAGGGCAGATTGGTTTCGGCCGTCACGGCTTTGACCAGCAGCCACAGCGGGAGTCCCCCCAGTTCCTCGGCATTGTACAGCATATGGGGAACGTACCAGCCGCCCATGGTGGAACCGGTGCGCTCGTCCACGCGGTGGGCGTGAATACCGGGTACGCCCTCCATCGCATCCCAGAAATAATTGATGCCGCGGCGCAGCTCACGGGTGCGCTCGTCGTAGGTTTTCAGCACTTCTCGGCCCAGTGCCGTGCACATCTGGTTGGCGCGGCCCTTCATACCGGACAGCGGCAGGTAGTGATACCCGGCCAATTCCGCACCGTCGTCAATATAGGTGTCGTTGTTACGCTCGTAATGCAGGTAGGCTAGGGCCTTTTCGTAGTATGCCTGCGTGTCGGTAATCACCACGCCGAGTTCGCCGCAGGAAAAACTCTTGCAGCTCATCAGCGACATAGCGGACACGTCGCCGAAGGTGCCCAGTTTGCGTCCTTTGTACATGCCGCCCTGGGCGTGGGAAACGTCCTCGATGACTTTTAAGTTGTGCTTTTTGGCAAAGGCCATGATGGCATCCATGTCGCAGGGATAGGCCCAGTAGTGTACCACCATAATGGCCTTGGTGTAGGGGGACAGGCAGCGCTCCAGGTCGGTCGGGTCAATACCCACCGTTTTGGGGTCGGCGTTGGCAAACACGACGGAAAGTCCCAACGTCTGTGCCGATAGGCAGGACGCCCAATAGGTGATTGTCGGGCAAATGATTTCGTCGCCCGCCTTGAGCCCCAGGGCAAACATGGCGGTCTGCAGGGCCATCGTGCCGTTGCAGCAGGCCACGCAATATTGGCGGTTGTTCCAGGCGGCAAATTCTTTTTCAAACGCCGTCGTCACGTCGTTGCCGGAAATGGCGTTGCGGTGCAGCACGTCCAGCACGGCTTTGTCTTCCGCTTCACCGCGGACAGGCCAGCGGAACAGGGCCTCGGGAATGGTTTCGTTCTGCAGGGCAGGCGTACCGCCCAACAGGGCAAGTTTATCGTTTGCCATAATATACCTCACTTTTTGTCAA
Source organism: Clostridiales bacterium UBA1770 (assembly GCA_002315325.1). Classification (GTDB taxonomy): domain Bacteria; phylum Bacillota; class Clostridia; order Oscillospirales; family CAG-272; genus UBA1770. The sequence continues at coordinate 16,386 of DCGU01000095.1, read as the reverse complement.
AATCAAAATAAGGTGCGTTTCACGTACGGGATAATTATAACACGCCCGGTTGCGAATGTACAGTAAAAAAAGTACGGTAAAAAAGGACTGTATTCCGCAAGAAAAGGATGATATGCCGATGTAAATCGGAATATCATCCCCGTTTTCGGTATGCGGACGGCGTTGTGCCGTTCTTTTTGACAAAGAGTCTGGTAAAATAGCCGCTGTCGGCAAAACCGCACTGTTCGGCAATTTCGGCAATACTGAGGTTTGTGTCCGTCAGCAGCCGCTTGGCTTTGGAAAGCCGCAACTCTGTGACGTAGTCCGTCGTATTCATGCCGGTGCGCCGCTTGAACAGCGTACAAAAATATTTTTCACTGAATCCGCACAGTGATGCCAGGGTACCGACGTTGATGCTTTTGGTAAATCCTTCGTGCATGGCGGCAAAAGCCGGTTCCAGCGCACGGGTGTATTTGACGAATGAAACGTCGGGGGCGCCTTCCGCCTGTTCTTCCGTTTCATGTTGCAAAAGTTCCGCCAATATGGCGTACGCCATGCCGATATTTCCAATGCCGTCGTCCGGCACCAGCGCTGCCGCCTGTTCCAACAGGGCCGTCAGTCGTTCGTTACCGCGAATGCGGGTGTGAAAAGTCAGCGTGCCGTCGATAATCCTGCGCAGCCGTGCGGTGTCCGTTTCGTGGAGCGGCTGGGTCAGTTTGGCAAGGTCAAGCATAAATAAATGATAGTCGCTGTTGTTGGCTTTGTCCACCGTACTGTGCAATCGGCAGGTGTTGATGACGAAAATATCGCCCGGCTCACTGACGTAGTTTTCCGCGCCGATGACCAGTTCCGTCCCGCCGACGTAGAATAACTTGATTTCCAGGGCCTCGTGCCACAGGGCCGTTTTGCCGGCCGTACTGCCCACTTTTTTGTGCGGCGTCACCGAGAGGGGCAGCAGGTTGTCGGTATCCAATTTTTGATAATGACTGATTTTTGACACAATTGCCCCTCCTTTGTTGCTTTTTATGGCAATAATCCGATGATACGGTCTTTGCCTTTTTCAAACGGTTAGAAGTCTCATTCGTTTTGCGCGGTCTGTGCCTTTTTCACCGCATTAAGACAACCGAGGGAAAAAGAGTGCAGAATGGACGAAAGCCTAGCGTCGCCGTACTCTGTACGGCAGTCGACGTTCAAACTGCTTTCGTTCATAGCACAAAACGTTATATTTGATGGAAGTTTTGACCGGAACGGGCAAAACTAATCCTTAGAACTGCATATAATAAGTTTAAAGAGTAGTTCATATAGAGTTCCATAAGTTTATTCCGTTTTGTGCGTTCTGTGCCTTTTTCACCGGTTGCGCATTATATAGACCAGTTGGGACGGTATCGGCCGACGAAAATGTCGCCTATTTTTTGGAATCTGTACCGTTTGCAATACCCGTCCGGTCCCGGCTGTTGCGCCCGTACCCAATCGAAATGGGTACCGTGCCGCAACAGATGCCACGTATTTCTCACGCAGACGCGGCCGTAGGTATCCCACATAGAAAAGCCGATGCCGCCGGCGTCCGCAATTTCCAAAATGCGTTCACGATACGTTTGTGCGGTCAGTTGGCGCGGCATAATTTCAAAATACACCTGTACGCCGCAGGTGTTTTGCAAATCCACCCATTCGGCCAGGCACTCTGTTTCCGTTATGGGTGTTTCGCCGATGCTTTCAAAAATCGAGGCAACGCTGTCGCGGTTGGCAAAGCCTTCGTGCCGCCAAATAAGCGAGCTTTCCGGGCGCATAGCCTGCTTGGTATATTCCGCGATATCCAACTGCGTGTGTGCGTCATCCGCCCAAATATTGTCGCCGCGCATTGTTTCGCGTGCAAATACGGGGTGGGGGATAAAGGCATCCACCAGTTTTTCTTTGGCCAGCGTCAGGGGATCTATGCCCAGCATCAGGTTATCCCGTACGGCATGCATACAGCGAATATGAATACGGACTTTGGCAAGACCTGCGTCATTGAGAGCCCGGCGCAGCTTGGCAATAAATCCGGTCAAAACGGTGCAACGCACGGCTTGCAGACGGCTGTCGGTTTGCGGCAGCGTGCGGGGGTCGATTGCATCACCGTAGACTGCGGCGAATTGATCGCAAAACGGCTTTTCAAACAACACGTAGGGAATGCCGCGATGGAACAAAAGATCCACGGCGTCAAAACCGTCCTTGGCGCGCGTCAAGAGTTCTCCGATGACGTAATCCTGTACGCCGTCGAAGGCGTAGCTCAACATCGGTAATACCACCCCGTCGCGGTCAATGCATCTGTATTCGGGATGATCCCGCCAAAACTGATGCGTATATAGATTATCAAAAGGAAAGGGAATGCTCCATTGTCCCATACGGTAGGAAACGGCTGCCTTGATGCCGAGCCTGTGGGCGTGGGCAATCAACCGCGGATAAAAATCGGCGGAGCAGGGCTTCCCGAGAATTTTATGCACGTTGGCGTCACCGAGGCGGTTGAAACTGTATTCCTCCTGCGGCACCGGCAGCTTCGGCTGATTGGAAAAGATATTTTCCATACTCAACCATTCCACGTCGCTTTGTTCGAATTGCTGGGTCACCAGTTTCCACAGCTCTTCGCTTTGTGCCGTGTACTGATAGGCAAGGTAGTGCATATCGTGGGTGGCGTAGATATGGCGGTGCGATGCATCGGCCTGCTCGGTATGAAAAGCGTCGATTTCTGCCTGTGTCATTTCTTCAAACCGCAGCCACCCAAGGATGGTATTTTCCTCGATGGCACTTGCCGGGAGTTTTCCCAGCGTCAGCGTGCGGTCCGTCAAATCGGCGCATTTCCAAAAGACTTCTTCAACACCGCCGCCCTCCACGTCAACGTGCGGACGGAGCTGCGTATAGGAGTCATCGGTATCCAATTTGATATTGACAACGTTGCTGCCGGCCTGATTGATCAGCGCGGCGACACCGACGTAAATGCGGTACCACCCGTGCAAACGCGGCAGCAGCGTCAGGGGCTCGGGATAGTTGTCCGTGTGGGCACAAAGCAGCGTGCCGGTGATTTCGGCCGTTTCGTACGTCTCGGTGCGCCAAAAACCTTTTCTGTTGACGTCGGCCAATTTGCCCTGTTCCGAAACGATGGCCGGCAAGTCGGTAAAAAATGCAGTTTTCATACAAAAGCCTTTCTGAAACAAATAAAAAACGTAATGCGGGGCTTGCAATTTGATTGGATGTATTATATCATATTGCCATATGGTGCGCAAGATAAAGCAAAGCGAAAACGAGGATGCGTCAGATGAAAAAAGTGTTGATTTTGGGCAGCTTAAATATGGATCTCGTCATTACCGCACCGCGGGAAGTTAAGCAGGGCGAAACGGTACACGGCAGCGGCTTTATGACCAACCCGGGCGGCAAGGGTGCCAACCAGGCGGTCGCCTGCGGCAAACTCGGTGCCGCGGTGATGATGGGCGGCTGCGTCGGTGCCGATGCCTTCGGCACGACGTTGGTATCGGGTTTGCAGGCGTGTCACGTGAATACGGCGTGCATTCGCACCGTTGACGGTGCGTCGACCGGTGTGGCCGTGATTACCGTTGTCGGCGGCGACAACCGCATTATTTTGGACAGCGGCGCCAATGCCTGCGTCACGACCGGTGACGTGGACGCGCTGTTGGCACACGGCGGGGCCGGGGATATCTTTTTGACGCAGTTGGAAAACCCGACGGACGTCGTCGGTTATGCACTGCAGCGGGCCAAGGCACAGGGAATGATTACCGTGTTCAATCCCGCGCCTATGGATGATGCCGTGGCACCGTATCTTTCTGACGTGGATTATTTGATTCCCAATGAAACCGAGTTGGCGGTGCTGACCGGTTCCGACGACGTGACGGCCGGAATAAAACGGTTGACGGTGCTCGGTGTGCCCAACGTCATTGTGACGCTGGGGGATAAAGGATACAGTGCCCGGTGCGGTGATACCGTCTTTGCGGAACCTTGTGTGAAAACGAACGTCATGGATACCACGGCGGCAGGGGATACCTTTTGCGGTGCCTTCGTCACCCGTCTTTCCCTGGGGGATGACGTGCCGGCGGCATTGTCGTACGCCAATCGTGCCGCCGCCCTGACCGTGACGCGCCGCGGTGCGCAGTGTGCCGTTCCGACAGCTGACGAAGTGGCGGCGTTCGGCGGTTGATTTGCGGTTGTTTTTCTTGACACACCCCTATGCTTGTGTTATTATAATACGGGTTCATTATATTTCGCAACGTACAGTTGCGCTTATCGGAGGATAAATGAGTATGAGTACGGAAAAAGTTGTACGTATGGGCTTTATCGGTATGGGCGGCCGCGGCACCGGCATGATGCTGGGCGAGTGGATGTATTATCCGGACGTCGTTGTGACGGCCGTTTGCGACCAGTATGCCGACCGCATTGAAAACGCCCAAAACGAAGTGGAAAAGAAGTGCGGCAAACGTCCGTTCGGTACGGACAATTATCACGAGCTGCTGGCGCGTGACGACGTGGACGCCGTGTATATCGCTACGGATTGGTGCCTGCATATTGAAATTGCCATTGCCGCCATGAAGGCAGGCAAGGCCGTCGCCATGGAAGTCGGCGGTGCCCGTTCGGTACAGGATTGCTTCAACCTGGTCAAAACCTGGGAAGAAACCAAAACGCCGTTTATGTTTATGGAAAACTGCTGCTTTGACGAGCGTGAAATGGTGCTTGCCAATATGGTGCGCGACGGCGTGTTTGGCACGCTGGTACACCTGTCCGGTGCCTATGCGCACGATTTGCGTGACGAAATCACGGGCGGCCGCATCCGCCGTCATTATCGTCTCGGCGAATACACCAACCGCAACTGCGAAAACTACCCCACCCACGAGCTCGGCCCCATTGCCAAGTTATTGGGTATCAACGAGGGCAACCGTTTCGTCTCTCTCGTTTCGGTAGCTACCGGCTGCTTCGGTCTGCACGAGTATGCCAATTCCGACCGCTGTATCGATAAGACGTTGAAGGACCGCGTGTTTGCACAGGGTGACGTTGTTACGACGATTTTGACCACTGAAAAGGGCCAGACCGTCGAGCTGCGCCTGGATACCTCGCTGCCGCGTATGTATAACCGTGCACTCACGGTACACGGCACCAAGGCCCTGTATGAAATGGGTCCCGAGACCGTTTTCGTGGAAGGTTCGGGCGAGGAATGGGATTATATGAAGGCTGTGAATACTTTCCGCAGCCGTTTCTATGATAAATATCTGCCCGACTGCTGGAAGCAGGATTTGAGCGGCCACGGTCACGGCGGTATGGACGCACTGGAAATCCGTGCCTTCCTGGACGCCTATGAAAACGGAACGCCGATGCCGGTGGACGTATACGACGCCGCCGTTTGGATGGCCGTTACGCCGTTGTCCGAGGCTTCCATCGCACAGGGCGGTATGCCGCAGGTGTTCCCCGATTTCGGTAAACACTGATTTTTTCACCTCGGCAGTGCCGAAAAATGATTTTTGATTGTTGAGCCGTTCGGCTTCAATAATAAATTTTACGATAACGGAGTGTGCTTTTTGAACAAGTACGACGCAATGGAGATTGTCGCGTAACCGGGAGGTTGCGGGCAATCGTCACAACCTCCCGGCAATTATGCCGTTGTATCATCGCTTACAATATTCAGGAGGTTAAAAATAATGAATACAATCAACGATACCGTTACCATCACCATTCGTCCCGAACGCGAAGAAGAATACCGGACAGTAGAGAACCTCGTCCGTGAAAGTTTTTGGGACGTCTATCGGCCCGGATGCCTGGAGCATTACGTGCTGAAGCGTTTCCGTGAGCGCCCCGAATTCGTCAAAGAATTGGATTTCGTCATGGAAAAGGACGGCAAAATCATCGGGCAGAATATGTTCGTTAAAACCGTGATTCATGCCGACGACGGCCGTGACGTGCCGATTATGACGATGGGCCCCATCTGTATCGCACCGGAACTGAAACGGCAGGGATACGGCAAAAAACTGCTGGATTACTCGCTGGAACAGGCCGCGGCGCTCGGTTGCGGCGCACTCTGTTTCGAGGGCAATATCCTGTTCTACGGCAAAAGCGGATTTACCTACGCACGCAACTTCGGCATTCGCTACCACGGACTGCCGGCGGGCGCCGACGATTCGTTCTTTCTGTGCCGCGAACTGATTCCGGGATACCTGTCGGGTATCACGGGGGAGTATGCGACGCCGCAGGGGTATTTCGTCTGTGACGAAGAACCCGATGCGTTCGCCGCCTACGAGGCAACTTTCCCGCCTAAGGAAAAAATAAAGCTTCCGGGCCAATTGGAAAAATAACGGTCTATGCAAAGCCGTGCCGGTCTTCGATCGGCACGGCACTGCTGTATTATATTGCGGTTTACTGCCGCAATCAAAACGATTTTGTAAAAAACTTTGAAAACGTGTATTGACTCTCCCCCAAGGGAACGGAATATACTATCGGCGGAAGGGGGTGTTACCCATGTTAAAAATCGGTGAATTTTCCAAACTGTCGCACCTGACGGTCAAAGCATTGCGCTTTTATGAAAGCAAAGGCATTTTGATGCCGGCGTCCGTTGACGAATGGACGGGATACCGCTTTTATGAAATTGACCAGTTGGAAACGGCGGAGGCGGTCAAGGCGTACAAACGTTTGGGATTGACCATTGATGAAATCACGGCGGTTTTGAACGGCGCGGATCTGCGGCCGCTGCTTGCAGCGAAGGCCGAACTTCTGCATGCCGAACGGGACCGAATCGACACCTGCCTTTCCGAAATACGTTCTGTTTTGGAGGACAAAAAGATGAAGTACCAGGTTACACAAAAACAAATTCCCGAGATGGTCGTTTATTCCTGCGAGGCAACGCTGGACAAATACGCCGATATTATGTCGTGGATTCCGTCGGTAGGGGAAGAGTGCTTAGCGCTCAATCCCGGCCTGCAATGCGCCGACCCGCCCTATGAGTTTTGCGAGTATTTGGATGCCGAGTATCGGGAAAACGATATCCGCATTCGTCACAGCGAGGCCGTCACAAAAATGGGCAACGAAAACGAGCGGATTCACTTCCGCGTATTGCCGGCGGCAAAGGTGCTGTGCGTCGAGCATAAGGGACCGTACGAAACCATTACGCAGGCGTATACTTTCTTAATGAAGTATGCCGAGAGCAATGGGTACGTTTGCGCAGGCCCCGCACGCGAGTGCTATATCGACGGCATTTGGAATAAAGAGTCGCCGGAAGAATGGCTGACGGAAGTACAGCTGCCCATTCAATAAAAGCAAAAAAGGCTGTTTTTAAACGTAAAAACGGCAGAACGGAGCCAAAATGAAATACCAGGATATCAACGCCGAAACCATCGACAGATGGGTAAAAGAGGGCTGGGAATGGGGAAAACCCATCGACAGCGAAACCTATGCCCGTGCCAAACGCGGCGAGTGGAACGTCGTGCTGACGCCGACGAAACCCGTACCGCACGAATGGTTCGGTGACCTGCAGGGGAAAAAAGTGCTGGGATTGGCCAGCGGCGGCGGGCAGCAGATGCCGATTTTCGCTGCGCTCGGCGCCGATTGTACGGTACTGGATTACTCCCCGGCGCAGCTGGAAAGTGAACGCATGGTGGCGCAACGGGAAGGGTATGCCATCAACGTCATCCGCGGCGATATGACACAGCCGCTGCCGTTTGCCGACGAAACGTTTGACTTCATTTTTCATCCCGTATCCAACTGTTACGTCGAGGAAGTGCGGCCCATTTGGCGCGAGTGTTTCCGTATCTTAAAACACGGCGGCGTGCTGATTGCCGGTACCGACCATTACCTCAATTACGTCGTGGATGAAACCGAGGAAAAAATCGTCAACCGTCTGCCGTTCAATCCCTTAAAGAATCCCGATCAGATGGCGCTCCTGCAAAAGGATGACGCCGGTGTGCAGTTTTCCCATACGTTCGAGGAGCAAATCGGCGGACAGCTGGAGGCCGGCTTTATGCTGACGGCATTGTACGAGGATACGAACGGCGTCGGCCGTTTGCACGAATTGAACGTACCCACGTTCTTAGCCATGCGGTCGGTTAAGCCTTTAAATTGAATCAAAAGACAGGGGCGATGCTGCGGCATCGCCCCTGTTGTGTATTTTGCTGTTTTTATCTCTTGACCAAAATCGTTTTAATCTCGAAGGCTTTAAAGGTCAAATCGACAACGCCGTTTTGCATCGGCAGCTCGATGGCATCTTCTTCCAGCATATTCGTGACGTATGCGGCTTTGGCACCGGGCAGCGTCAGGCGGCAGTTCGTTACGCTGCGTTCTGCTTCGTACAGACGCAGGACGAAGGCACCCGGTACGTCCTCGGCAGCCTTGACGGCTTCCGCGATGATATTGTCACAGTCAACGCTGAACAATTGCGGCAGCTTGACGTCGCCGTCCACGGCCAGCGGTTTGTAGTTGAGCATATAGGCGGGGGCTGTGACGGCTTCCGTGCTGAATGCACCGACGTGCGGCAGCAGGGAATAGGTCATGGTATGTACGCCCACGTCGGTAACGGGGTCGGGACGGCAGCAGCCCTTTTGCACGGTCAGGCGCATATCGCTGCCCTCACAGGACATACCGTATTTGCAGTCGTTGAGTACGGCCACGCCGTAACGGCTCTCGGACAGGTCGCTCCACTTGTGGTTGCAGACTTCAAACTTGGCTGCCTCCACCGAGTTGTTGCGGGTGGTTGGACGGTCCATATGGCCGAACTGAATTTCGTTCTTGACGAAAGCAGAGCGTACGTTGACGTCAAAGCCGGCTTTGAGAATGGCATGACGTTCGTTCCAATCCAGCTTCACGTCGTAGTCAATGCGGGGATTTTCAGCGTAGAACACGGTGTCCACGGTTGCGGTGGAGTGTTTGCTCAACCGATAGGTCGCGCGGACGCGGTATTCCACGGCACCGTCGCTGACGACTTCGCGGCGCACAAGGTCGGTGGCAGGGAAGAGCTTGCGGAACATATCGTCTTCCACTTCCCAGTTGTCGTAGATGACCGGCAGGTGTTCACCGAACCACAGGGTACCGAGCGGTGCACCGCCGGCACGTCTGACTTCGCGGTTGACGCGCTTGTCGATAAGACTTGCAATATAGCCGTTGTCGTCAAAGGTAACGGAGTAAAGGGGCGTATCCAGTTTGCTGCCGCTTACCGTGAAGGCACTCTTGGCGTTGGCTGCCTTACCCTTGGTCAGTACCAGTGCGGAGCCGGCGGGAATGGCGGCCTGCAGGGTCGTTTTTACGTTGCCCTCGTTGTCCGTATAGGTCTGGGAAACGACGCCGTCAAAGGCGACGTCACCGTCCAGCGTGACGGGTGCGCTGTACGGGAAGGACAGCACGTTGAGCAGGGAAACAGCGTCTTTTTGCTTATTTTGTGCCAAAGATACGGCGCATTTTGCGGAAATAGCATTGGCTTTGTCAATCACGGCACGTACTTCGGGCAGGGCGTGCTTGTATACCTCGGGGATGCAGGTGCCGGGCAGAATGTCGTGGAACTGGTTGCGCATCAGCTCGCGGTACAGGTCGTCGCGTTCCTCGTTGTCCACGTTGCCGGACAGCACTTCCAACAGCTCCATGTTGTGCAGGGCGATTTCCGCAGCACGGTTGTTTTTCTTAACGTCGTGCATCTGCGTCAGCGTACCGCGATGGAATTCCAGATACAGCTCGCCGTCGTATACGGGCAGACGGTCGCGGCGTTCGTTCAGTTTGTCCATAAAGCGGCTGACGCTCGTCGACTCCACGGTCGGCATACCTTCCAGGTCTTCTGTACGTTTGAGATATTCCAGCATACCGTAGGTCGGTCCGCCGCCGCCGTCACCGAATCCATAGGCAACCAGGCGTGCGTCATTGGAATGCTTGTCTTTAATTTCTTTCACGGTTTCCGTCAGCGTCTTGACGTCGGGCATAACGTGAATACGGTTAAGGTGCGTCAGCACTTCGCTGCCGTCCAGGCCGCGCCATACGAAGGAATCCGTGGGGAAGTCGTTCATATCGCTCCAGGCAATTTTGGTGGTGTTGAAATATTTGATGCCGCTGCCCAGCATAATCTGGGGAATGGCGGCGTTGTAACCGAAAGTATCGGGCAGCCAGAAGGCGTCGGAGCGGTAGCCCAAATATTTTTCGGTAAAGCGCTGGCCGTACAGGAACTGGCGGACCATGGCCTCACCGCCGGTGATATTACAGTCGCATTCTACCCACACGCCGCCGTTCGGTTCGTAACGGCCCTCGCGGACGCGCTGTTTGATACCTTCAAAGATGGCGGGATAGTACTGCCGCATCCAGTCAAGGTGCAGGGCAGAGGACTGAATAAAGGTGTATTCGGGATACATATCCATCAGCGTCAGTACCTCGGCGTAGGTGCGGGCGCATTTGCGGATGGTTTCGGCAACCGGCCATAACCAGGCGGTGTCCATATGGGAGTGTCCGATAACGCCGACGTAACCGCGGGAACGATCGCCGCCCGGCTTTTTGACGAGTGCCGGTGCCAACAGTTCGCGCATTTTGCGGATGCCGGCCTTGATTTCTTCTTCATCGGCGTTGTAGGAATCCTGGACCAAATACGGGAAGCAGTCGCACAGACACTCGTGTGCCCGCATGGCAACGAAATTGTCGCCGGGCAGGCGGGCCATCTGCAGCACCGTCGTCATATCAAACAGGAAATCGCGCACCTCGGTGTCCAGGGTAAACAATTGCAGCCCGTCGTAGGTGCGTTCGTAATTGACGTCCGGGTTGTCGTTACCGTAGTTTTCATAGGGGAAGCAGCCCAGGCATCCGTGGCCGGCGTAGCACTCGAAGGCCAACGTGTGTTTTTCGCCCGCTTTGGCGTTGGCGGACACGAACATGGCGGAGTGCATACCGCCCAAGAATTGATTTTTGGAATTGATAAGGCCGGTCGGTACGCCGTCCTTAAAGCACAAAATTTCGGTCGCGTGAGCGTCCGGCACGGCACACAAAATAGCGCCGTCTGCCTCCTGCGGTACGGTAATGTCGGCAATCAGCCACGTGTTGCTCCATTCACGGCCCCATTTTGTGCCGGGGGTAATGGGCGTCAGTCCCGTCGTAGGGGGAACGCGCAGGTGCTCGTCGGTCGTATAGGACAGTACGTTCTCTACCGTGCATACGGGATGCAGCAGGTATTTTTCATAGACTTCTACGGCATGATCAAATTTGGAATAGTTGCGGTCAACGTATTTTTGAAAGTTCATTTGCGTTTTCCTTTCCGTGCGTATACTATAAAAATATACGAAAAGTATTTGATATGAATATATCATAAAATCAGCGGTTTGGCAAGAGAAATTTGTGATTTGCCGCAAAAACCGTGCCGGCTGAAAACGAAGATGCTCACGGCAACAAATATAGCCATAATGGGAAAAATGCAAACTGTTTTTTATGAGTAAATGAAAAAATATTGAAAAATAATTCCAAAATAGGTTTACAAAGGCAAAATGCCGTGCTATAATAAGAACACAACGGAAATATTTCCGAGAGAGGAGCGGCACGATGGCGGACAGAACGTATTATTGTATAGATATGAAGACGTTTTATGCGTCCGTGGAGTGTGCCGAGCGGCATTTAAACCCGTTTGAAACCAACTTGGTGGTGGCGGACGCCTCACGCGGGGCCAATGCGCTTTGTTTGGCAATTTCACCCAAACTCAAGGCGCAGGGTGTGCGCAACCGCTGCCGCATGTCCGAAATCCCGCCGCATATCAAGTATATCACGGCGCCGCCGCGCATGGCGCTGTACGTCGAGTATGCGGCGGATATCTACGGTATGTATTTGGACTATTTTTCGCCGGATGATATGCACGTCTACTCCATTGACGAAACGTTTATCGATGCGACGGATTATCTCAAACTCTACCGCCTGGGGGCCATGGATATGGCGTCGCGATTGATGAATGAAATCGCTCTGCGGCTGCATATTCCGTCCACGGCCGGTATCGGTACCAATTTGTATTTGGCCAAAATAGCCCTGGACATTTCCGCCAAGCACACCAAGGAGCATATGGCGTACTTAAATGAGGAACTGTACCGTGAAACGCTGTGGCACCACCGTCCGCTGACGGATTTTTGGCAGATTGCGCAGGGGACGGCGCGGCGCCTGTCGCGCTTCGGTGCGCTCGATATGGCGGGAATTGCCGCATTGCCGGAGGAAACACTGTACCGCACGTTCGGCCGCGATGCGGAATTGCTTATCGATCACGTCTGGGGCAGGGAGCCCTGCACCATGCAGGATATAAAGAATTATAAGGGCAAAAGCAAATCGGTGTCATCGTCGCAGATTTTGCCGCGCAACTATACGTTTGACGAGGCGCGTATCGTGCTGCGGGAAATGGCGATGAACGGGGCGGAGGAACTGATGAAGCGCGGCGTCATCACTCACAAAATCGGGGTGTACGTCGGCTACGCGTTTGAAACGCGGCAGCCGGATACCGGCGGAATTACCATGACGGCCACCACCAACCTGGGGTCGTTTCTGCAGGAATACGCTCTGCGCCTCTTTGACCGTATTGCCGACCGTATAACGCCGATTCGTCACCTCGGCATTTCGTTTGAGGACGTCTGTGACTCGGGGTGCGAAGGGTACGATTTGTTTACGGATTTTGATGCCGTGGAAAAGGAAAAAAAGGTCGCGGGCACGATGATGGAAGTGCACGCGGCATTTGGAAAAAATGCCCTGCTGCGGGGTACCGACTTTATGCCGGGGGCCACACAGCGGGAAAGAAATACGTTTATCGGGGGGGCACAGAGCAGGTTTTGATGACGAGAGGGGAACGGGCTAAACAATTTATGCCGTTTGACGCGATGAAAGGATTGCAGGAAGCGCTGCGCAAACGGGAGGAACGCCACAGCCGCGTGGAAAAGCGGGAATTGTCCGAGGAGGCCGGTGCGCGTCTGACGGCGGCCCTGCAGTGCACGGCCGTGGGACAGGCCGTGCGGGTACGGTATTATAAGGAATTTCACGAATACACGCTGTGCGGCCGCGTGGCGGCACTGGATGCCGTCAATCATACGCTGACAGTGGGGGAGGAAATCATTCCTTTCGATAATTTATACGCATTGGTGCCGGATATAACGAACGGGACCTGACAGTTGTCAGGCCCCGTTCGTTATATCCTTATTTAGTCTTTCTTTTTGTGCTTGCGCTTGAATTTGAAGATGAAATGGCGGAACAAAATGACGTTCATGGCGGCAAAGAAGACCACCAAAATCCAGAAGGTCAATTCCGGTTTTTTCATGGCGAACGTTGCCAAAATCATCATCGGGAAGCCGAAGACAATGGCAGGGAAGTTTTGGAAAACCAAATTATCCAATGCCGGTGTTTTGAAATCGGTATCTTTTTCACGCAGCAGGATGACGCCGGAACTGGCCGTTCCGGTCAGCATACCGTACATCGCTAAGAACTGTTCGTCCGCATAGCGCGGGAACAGTTTGTGCGCGATAAACAGGTTGTAGAAGAAGGTGATAACGGCCCCCAAAACACCCAACAAAATGAGCAGCCACCAATAGTGTTTGACGGCCTCAATGCGGATGACGGCCACACCGGCGACAATCATCATATCAAAGAAAAAGTTTGAAATACGCTGCATTAAGAAGGGATTGATATATTTTTTCTTAACGATTTTCTTTTTCTCCATATGGTTCAGCACCAGTTTGACCAGCGCTGCCATCAATACGCCGAACAGGAAGTTAAACCCGTAAACCGTGGCGCTCATACCGGGCAGCAGCACGTTGCCGAGCAGGTACATAATGCCGTAGGCCAGCCCGTAGGTACATAAGATGATGGCCACCTGCAGCGTCATTTTGTCAATGCTGCCGTTCATGGGCACTTCGTCCGGTTTTTGAATGTCCGCACCGGTGATGATTTCCGTAATTTCTTCACGGTCGTCTTCCAGCACGACTTTGCCGCGGTGTTTCTGCACGTTCAGGAAAATAACGCCGCCGATACCGGCACTGATAAAGCCGAGCGCAGCAATCGATAACCCGAAGTTTTTACCGCCGATAAACCCGTCTGCTTCATAAATGGCACCGTAGTTCATGGCTTGTCCCGTGCCTTGGCCGTAACCGAAGGGGAGTAAAAGACCGGATACCGGGTAGAGCTCTTTGCCCAGTTTATAAATCAGCAGCGTGATACCGAAGCCCAAAATACCCTGAATGAGGTAGGTGGAAACGGTGGTGACGCCGGTGTCGAAAATCTCGCGGCGGCGCTTGGCGTTCAGTTTTTCCGCACCGGGACGCAGGGAAGAGGCGATAAAGCCGAGGGCTAAGCAATGGTAGGTCAGCATTTCCAGCATGGCCGCGCCGTTGCCGCCGAACATCGGTGTGTTGAACATATTGTCAACACCTGTCACGTTTTCATAAATGATGACAACGATCAACAACAGGATGCCGCCGATGACGGAAGTCGGAATCAGAGAGTTGCGCAGCCAACGGAAGGATTTTTTCAACAGGTTGGCCACCAACAAACTCAATGATAAAACGGCGAACAGGACGATAAATCCCCAAACACCGGGGTCGGAAAAGCTGGTCATAAAGCGTGCCTCCTCTGCACTTGATTTGCCGGAAAAAGTATGATAAAATGGAAAACGTCAAATTCAGTTCCGCACCACGATTTTACCCTTGGACTCCATAACGTCGTCGTCGCGGATGATTTCGCCGACCTCATCGACTTCAATGCGGCCGGATTTGGGATTTTTAATGGAGATGACGCGTCCCTTGATATCGGCGGTGACGTCGGAATATTCAAAGGCCAGGTCGGCGTTGTCCATGGTACAGTCTTCCAAAATCAGGTTTTTGCAATAGCACAGCGGCTGCGTGCCGGTGATGTGGCAGCGCACCAGGTGCAGATTTTCGGAATACCAACCCAAATATTCACCGTTGATTTCGCTGTCCAAAACCGTGACGTCCTTGGCGTGCCAAAAGGCATCCTTGGTGTTCAAAACGGAGTTGCGCACGAACATATTCTCACAATATTGGAAAGAATATTTGCCCGTCAGGCGCAGGTTGTCAATCGTGGTGTACTTGGATTCGAACAGGAAATATTCCGATGTGATCGTATCGTTGTTAAACGTCAGGTCGTGGCAGCGCCAGCCGAACTCGGACGAGACGACGTCGCAGTCTTTCATGATGATATTGCCGCACTCGCGCAGGGCTTTGACACCGTGCAGCCGGCAATGCGAAATCGTGCCGTCCTGTGCATACCATAATGCGGCGCGGGTCCCTTCGTCCATCGACGAATCGGACAGGGTAAAGTCTGTCGTGTGCCACAGCGGATAGCGCAGGGAAAAACGGCACAACTCCACGTTGATATCGCGGCATTGTTTCAGGGCGGATTCGCCGTCGGCGGGACCGGCAAACGTGCAGTCGCTGACGGTAGCGTCCACTAAATGATACAGGGCGCGTTCTTCATCAAACGTTTGATGAGAAATGGTTTCGGACATAATAAGAAAATACTCCAAATAATAAAAACGTTAATTCAAATATAGCATAAAATAAAAATACTGTCAATAGAATGGGTTTAAAAAAGTTTGAAAATTGCGTGAAGGGAAGAGTGAAAAATGAAAAAATATAAACTGATTGCCGCCGATATGGACGGCACACTTTTGAATAATAACAGTGAACTGACACCCGGTGTGCGGGATGCCATTCGCCGCTGTATGGCGGCAGGATGCTATTTTCTGCCGGCAACGGGGCGTCCCATTCACGGTATCCGCCTGTTCGGTACCGACCTGTTCGGCAACGCGCCGATTATCACGTATAACGGTGCCGTTGTCGTCTCTGCCGACGGCAATGAGATTCTGTACAGCGTGGATATGGATGCGGAGGACGCCCGTTACGTTTTGCGGATGGGACGCGAAGCAGACACCACGATTTGCGTTTGGTCCTGCAATCGTCTCTACGTCAACAAATTGAACGACAACGTGGAACAATACAGGGCATTGTCCGGACAAACACCGATCGTTTACACCGACGACGAGATGCTGATTCGACAGGGGATTACCAAGATTCTATGGTTCGACACCGTGGAACGTGTCAACGCATGGCATCACGGCATCGCCCCCGATACAATCCCCGGTACGTCTTTTAATCCGTCCAAACCCTACTTCCTGGAGTTCTACTCCCAAAAGGTGTCCAAGGCCGAGGCGCTTTCCGCCGTTTGTAAAATGGTGGGTGTGGACGTGGCGGACGCCATTGCCATCGGCGACGGTTTTAACGACCTGCCCATGCTGGAACGCGCCGGGCTCGGCGTGGCCATGGCCAACGCCCCGGACGAGGTCAAGGCGCGCTGCGGTTACGTTACTTCTTCCAACGAGGAAGACGGTGTTGCCCGCGTTATCGAAAAGTTTATGCTTTGAAAAAAAGTGTAGATTGTAAAATGAAGTTGCAA
>DCGU01000022.1 GCA_002315325.1 Clostridiales bacterium UBA1770 | reverse complement strand
GTCATGCCCGACACACCAAAAAACCGGGGACCGAAATCGGTCCCCGGGATACTTTAAACATTAGCTTGCAGAAGTGAACTCCATTTTCAGCGTAACGTCTTTCAAGGACATGTAACCGGTGCGAACAATCAGGCAACCGGGAGCATCGGGATCATTCATAGAGCCATCGAAGTATACCTTTACAATAACGTGCGTACCGCCGGCAGAAGCAGCAGCGGGAGCAAAACTATCCAATGTAACTGCCTGACCGGAACCAACGCATTCGTTATACCACGTGGTACCGCCGTCTACACTGTACAATACAGAGAGGGCACGCTGTACGTTTTCAACGTTTCCGGAGGCAACAGAAGCAGTAATCGTGAAAGCTGCACTGGTGATAGCAGTTTCACCCTGATACCCAACCCAAACGTCATACTTAACAAAACATTCCTCAACACCGCTTTCAGTATAATGAGAATCGGTCGGCGTACCGGTGGGATCGCCGGATTTTTTGGGCGTAGAGTAGAAAATACCGGTGGAACTATCGATACACTCGGCATAAGAAGCGGACAACGTTTTCAACAAAGGCGTTGTGCCGGAATATACGGCAGGTTTGAGTTCAATAGCATCAGTACCGGATGACAAATCAACCGTGGTACCGTTACTATTAGAGTTCAACGAAGAAGTGTCAATGACCAACGTGCCGGTTGCTTTTGCCTTAACTTTAATACCGGTTGCGTCAACCTTGTTGTTCAGAGAGAACCATGCATAGGTGGACGTTCCTGCGCACATTGCCGAAATCAGGAGCAGGCAAAGAGCAGGAAGAAGTCTTCTTAAGTGTTTCATTTCTTTCTTTTCTCCTTTTAATTTATCATTTTAAAAATGATATTCTTATCTGTTTGGGGAATCTATCTACAACAGCCGGTCTGCGGGTCACGTTTGGCCGGATGCTATAAATCGCTAAAAATTGACGTTAGGATACGTTGTCATCGGTCTCATCCTCGTCGAGAGGCTTGAAAGTACCCTCTTCGTCGGTGACACCGGTGATGCTGAACTTCATATCGATTTTGAACTCGCCGCCCAAAATATCGTCGACACACTCGGGGTCGTTCCCTTCCAGGTACAATACCACGGTGTACTTACATACCTCGCCGGGGGCGAAACTGACGGTCTCGTCGGAGCAGACGGTGTACTTATCGTAAAAGGGGATGGTGTCGGGTTCGGGAATGGCGTTGTTGTTCTCGTCCAAATCTGCCGCCATGGCGTAGACACGCTTGGTGCCGTCCGTACCGTTGCGGTTGGTCAAGAGGATAAGACGTATGGCATTTTCAATGCCCAGCGTCATATTGCCGATGACAATCGAGGACTTGTAGTTGACGATGGACTCGCCGGCATTTTTCAAATAAAAGGTGTAACAAACGTAGTTTGTACCGCTGGAGTCGCCGTCCAAAATCCCCAAGGGGACGTCATCCAGCGTCGCACCGTCGATGCAGGTAATGGACTTATTGATGTCGCAATTGAGACGGGACGTCGGATTGGAGAAGTCCCTGTTCTCGCACAGCGTTAATGCATATTCCAGATTTTGGTACTTATCAACTGCCACCGTGAAGGAACCGTAGCGGGCATACAGGGCGGAGACGACGTACAATATCACCGTCAGCACTGCGATGCATCCCATGCCAAGGGGCAACAGCTTCATGAGTTTGCGGTAGGTCTTGACCTCGTTGGCGGTACGCGCCAATTTAGAGGACAAGTGGTCTTTTGTCGGTTTCATAACAGGTTAGCCCTCCTGCTGTTCCACGGCCTCGTCAACGGTTAGGTCGCGCCGGGTCTTGGGACCCGCGCCGTGATACACGTCAGACGGCATATAGCCAATGGCTCCGGCGTGGTACAGTTTGTTGAGCTGCGTGTCGTCATCCGCACCGTCACAAATGGCGGCCACACCCATTGCTGACAAATAGCTGAGCAGCGCGGGGAGCGTTTGCGGGCGGTCGCGGTCATCGATCATGGCCGTGATTTGCGGCCCAAGCGTCACCATATCCACCGGGATATCATATAACCGCGCCATGGGGCAATTCTCTGCGGCGCAGTCGGTCATCAAGGTTTTCACCTTGAGAAGTTTCAAATCAAGCAGGGCGGTACGTGCCGCCTTTTTGTTCTCCAGCAGCAACGTGCCGGGGAAACGAATGCACAGCTTTTCGGGGGTGCGGACCCGTTCCTCGTCCAAGACCGAGCCGACGTAGTAGGCGAGGTCACAGCGGGAAACCATCACGGATGGAACCGGGACGGAAATGAATTCAACGTTGCGTCCGGCGGCGGCAAACGCGTGCAGGTCACGCGCGGCGCGGCGGATGCTCCATTCAGCGAGCTTAATGCCGGCGTCGGAATAGGCCGCGGTGGTCGCGTACTGTTCCTCGTCCAGCGTCCCCATCATGATGGAATTCACCACGGGGGAAGTATTATATGCAATCGGAATTTTTCTGTAGGGATGATAGATGGGGCAATAGCGAAGTGAAAGAGGATCGATGCCGGACTTGACAGACATACGAACGTATGCGCCCACGGTTTCCGAAACAAAATCTGCCGCTTCTGAATCAGTTCTTATGGATACGGTCGTATTCGCGCTTTGTTCTGACAGGTTCGATGCACTGACCATTTCATCGCTCCTTCCCTGAGTACTTGCGGCAAGGTATAAAAAAGGCCCAGCCGCAAAGAAAACTGCAGGCAATTTTTGATTGCCCCATCTTGCAACTGGCTGACCGTTATTCATACGGACAGTACCTTTATCGTACTATCGGCACACTTGGCCCCTATAGCTTTGCGTCACAACCTTACGGCTGCTTTGCCAACTATGAACTACCCATAGGGTAGCTTGTATGCGTATTATAACACCGCAAGACAAGGGTGTCAACCCCTTTATTATGAATTTTTTATTAAATATATACGACAAATTGTGTCGCCCCATGCAAAAACAGCCTAAAACGGCTGATTTTGCAGGGGGCGACAGTCTGCTTGCAACGCAAGCAGACGTGGCACGCGCAGCGGGACGGAAGGATTGTCTCCGCGGCAATGAACCTAAAAAGGCTCCTTCTTGAGGGGGCTCCCGACGCAGTCGGGTGGAGGAGTTCGAAGCTATATAAAACGATACTTCAGCCGGCACGAAATGGCACGCACCAATCGTAGGCTGCCTTGTGCAAAGGGAGCTGTCAGCCGAGTTAGGCTGACTGAGGGATTGTGCCATTATGACATGCACGTCATTTTTTCACAACAAAAAATAGGCAAATAATCACTCACGGAACGAACTATTATGAGCTATAATCTTTCGGTATACAATCCCTCAGTCTTCGCTACGCGAATCCAGCCCCCTTTACACAAGGCGGCCTTTTCAGGTTCAACCCTATGGCAAGGAGAACGAAGAGAACTCCTTCAGTCTGACTTCGTCATCCAGCTACTCCCCCGGCGGGATATGCCTCCCCGAGGGAGCCTTTGAGAACGACGGCCTGCTTTAGGTCTTGCCTCCAGCGCACAAGTGCGCACGTGTTCGCTACGCTCTCTACGACGCAATCCCCCGTCTGCTTGCTGCACAAGCAGACTTTCGGCATATCACGGGGAAAAGCGGGAAAACGAGCCGTACAGTGCGACCCAAACACCGCATGTCGCACGTTTTGGAAGGGGATGAAAACGGACGCGAAACACATTTTGCCGGCAGTAAGTGGTGCCTGTCATTTCCGTGTCGTACAAAACGTGCCGTACGTCATTTGGAAAGAACAAAATGGGGTTCATACGGCATGTTACGGGGGAGCGCGGCATTTTGAGGCGCGAGTGAGGCGCTGCGGTGCCTCAAATGATGTGTGGTCTGCGACCACGTGATGCGTACGCGGAGCGTACGTGATGTTTGGGCAAGGCCCAAATGATGTCGGTGCAAGCACCTAATGAAGATACGGGAGAATTATGTCGGATTCACGGGAGAAGACAGGAAAATGAGGCGTGCAGTGCGGCAAAAATGCCGCAAATGAAGCCGGTGCGGGGCACCTAATGAAGTATGCGCAGAGCGCAAATGAAGCAAGTGCTCCGTACTTATGAAGCCGCGCGGTGCGCTAATGAAGTTACAAATAGACCACGGGGAACCCGGGGAAAATGAGGCGGGCAAAGAGGCAAAAAGGGATAAAAAGCGGCTGCTCACCGCGAGGGTGAGCAGCCGTAATTTGTTGTATTACGATATTTATGAACTTGGTATATCAAATTCAGTCGGAATAGCAATCATATCAAGAACGATTGTGACGTTAGCGATTGTAATAGTGTTGCCGTCCTTATAGGTTGAGCCGTTCCAGTTTTCAATAGTACGAAGATTATTTAACAACGTATCATTTTCAATGGTAAGTGTGAAGGAGACTCGACTTTCTCCCAAAACATCACTTTCAATGATCGTGTTTTGATTATAATAATCTCTCGTAATCGCTGTTAACCAGGGGCCGATTACGACACTTTGACCATCATTATTGTTCACCACTTCAATATTTTCGGTAACGTTTCTATCCAAATAAAAGAGTTTTGTGCCATCATAGTCTCCGGGAGACAATTTCAAGTTTGCATCTGTTCTAATAACATTCAATGAATGCAAGACACTCACGGAAAAGTCTTCAGATGATTCAATTTGAACAGTGGAACTGCAATAGTATTGTTTACTGTTATTTGTAATCGTAAAAGTGATTTGCGGCGAACAGAAATCGGTGACGCTGATTTCAGTCACATCATACCGCAAAGCGAACGGATTCCATTGCCGCTTGGCTTCCACAAGTATGTCGTTGTTTTGGATTGTCCATACCACAGTCACTTCCTGCACGTTTGTGCCGTTACCTGAAACCCATTTTTTAGTTTTCTCATTATAGAAAAAGGTTTGATTCTCTGCCCCAGCGCTGATGCCGGACAAGCACAACAGCAACAATACCGCTGCCAACAATATACAAATTCGGCGACGCATGGCACAGACCCCCTTTCCATCAAATAAGATAAAGAATAGATAACAATAACAATAATAGGAATAATAACAGGTTAATAAAGAAGTAACAAAGATAAAAGAATAAATAATATTATTTAGTTGTATATAGGGATGAGATTTGCGGGAACCGTACGGGGGACAATCCCTCCACCGGCAGAGCCGGTCCCCCCGGTGGCGCAAGCGCCAAATGAAGTCGCCCTACGGGCTAATGAAGGAATGAAGCATGGCTTCGCCACATGAAGCGTGCTGCGGCACACGGAAGAGGCTTGGTTTATGTGTTCTCTCGGTGGTTGGGATGTGACTATGTATAAGGATGAACTCCTCCACCCGACTGCGTCGGGAGCCCCCTCAAGAAGGAGCCTTTTTAGGTTCATTGCCACGG
>DCGU01000100.1 GCA_002315325.1 Clostridiales bacterium UBA1770 | reverse complement strand
AAAATCCCCATAAGCTTGCTCAAAAGGACACCGATGCCCGTTGGACTAAGAAAAACGACGAAACGCATTACGGATATAAGAATCATGTCAAGGTAGATGCCGACAGCAAAATCATTACGGATTATGCGACCACATCCGCAAATGAACATGACAGCAACGAGTTCACCGAATTTCTGAACGAAGAAGACAAAGTTATTTATGCGGACAGTGCCTATATCGGAAAGGAAATCCCCAACCATGTGGAAAACCGTGTCTGCGAAAAAGGGTATCGCGGCAAGCCTTTGACCGATGAGCAAAAGGAAAGCAACAGAAAGAAATCCAAAACCCGTTGCCGGATCGAGCATGTATTCGGATTTATGACCGGCTCCATGCACGGAATTACGCTTCGTTCGATTGGGATCGGACGTGCTGAATTCAATATTGGTCTGACAAATCTTGTTTACAACATTTGCAGGTACACAATTTTGAAGCGGAAAGAGGTGTGTATGGGATGACTATGCCCATTTGAGAGAAATATCCCGATTTCCGGGGCTGATTCACCCCGAAACATCGAGAAAACAGCATTTTCGGTTCTCGGTTTTGGAATCTGCTGTTTAAAAAACACAAAAATCGATAAAATACAATGGATAACCTAATTATTAGAGGTTACCTAATGGGTGCCGGAAAGGATAAAGCGTAAAAATGTTTCAGATATTACCGATTCAGGACAAAGAAGAACAGAAAAAATGGTGTGATCTTTGCGGCGTGACCTACAAGCCTGACTATTTGGCTTATTCCGCCGTCAGTGAGGGTGCCCCCATCGGCATGACACAGTTTTATATGACAGATGAGGGCGGCGTCATCGCTGATTTTGCCGCTGCTCCCGGTGCCGATGACCGCGAGGTGCTGTTGGTATTGGGCCGCGGCACCATGAATTTCATCGATTTGTGCGGTATTCACCGCGCCTATTTTGACGCACCGTATGCGGATGAACAGCTCATCCGTCAAATAGGCTTTTCCAAAGATGAAAACGGCCGCTATACCGTTGACCTGACCGATTTCTTCAACGAACCCTGTCATCACGATTGTCAGAAAAAATAAGAGGAGTTACGTTATGAATCTAATACAAGATATTGAGAAAAACGAGCTCTCCCACGGTTCCATTCCTTTTTGGAGCTGGAACGATAAACTGGAACCTGAAGAACTCCGCCGCCAAATCCGCAAAATGAAAGACCTCGGCATGCGCGGCTTTTTTATGCATGCGCGCGGCGGTTTGGAAACGGCATACCTGAGCGACGATTGGTACGAATGCATCAACGCCTGCGTAGACGAAGCGGAAAAACTCGGCATGGAGGCCTGGTCCTACGACGAGAACGGCTGGCCCTCCGGGTTTGCCGGCGGGAAACTGCTGGAAGATCCCAAAAACTTTGCTTCTTTCCTTACGTATAAAAAATATGATACTTTCCCGGCTGAAGACCACATTCTGGGCGTATACGTCATTGAAAATAACGTCGGCCGCCGCGTTGACGGCCCCGCTGCAGGCGTTGACGCCTACTACGCCGTGTTCCAAAACTGGGATTCTTCCTACGTGGACACGATGGACGCTTCGATTACCGCTAAATTTATTGAAGCGAAGCACGCCGACTACAAAAAACATATTGATGCGGACAAGTTCGGTACGGTAATGCCCGGTTTCTTTACGGATGAGCCGCAGTATTTCCGTTACGGTACGCCCTGGTCCGACACTTTTTTAACCACCTTCCCCGCGGCCTACGGCTATGACCCCAAGGACAACCTGATTGCCATGTTCCTGCCCGTACAGGGGTACGAATCCTACCGTTACGATTACTACCGTTTGTGCCATCGTTCCTTCATTTTTAATTTCATCAAACCGATTTACGACTGGTGCGATGCCAACGGTTGTAAAGTAACCGGACACGCTGTAGAAGAACTGGATTTACACGGTGAAATGTTCGGCTGCGGCGGTATCATGCCGTTCTATATGTTCGAGCATATTCCCGGCGTTGACTTCTTAACGCGCGGCCGCGTGGGCGACGCCGGCTTCCGCCAGCTTGGTTCCGCCGTGGCGCAGCTCGGTAAAAAAGAAGCGCTGTCCGAAATGTTTGCCTGCTGCGGCTGGGACGTATCTCCCGTGGAACTCAAACGCATTGCCGAGCATCAATACGTCAACGGCATTAACCTGATGTGTCAGCATTTGTATCCGTATTCCATTCGCGGTCAACGCAAACGCGACTATCCCTGCCATTATTCGGAGCATCTGCCCTGGCAGGACGATATGAAAGAGTTTAACACCTATTTTAATCGTTTGGGTTACACCCTGTCGCTCGGCAAAGAAGACGTGCACGTTCTGGTCATCCATCCCATTCACAGCGCTTGGCTGACCTACCAAAGAGCAGCCGAATGGCGCTCCGTTGAAACGCTGAACAACGATTTCCAGGCCTTAACAGACCTTTTGTCCACACGGCAGATTCCCTTCCATTTCGGTGATGAAACCATGATGGAAACGCTGGCATCGGTTGACAGCGATCGTATCCGCGTCGGTGAATGCACGTACGATACCGTCATCATTCCCGCCATGGATAACCTGGACAGTACCACCGTTGCCCTGTTGCAAGACTATTGCAAAGCCGGCGGCAAAGTTTGGTTGTACGGCAAGAAGCCTTGCCGCCAAAGCGGTAAACCCACGTCCTTCGATTGGCTGGCTTCCAACGTAACGCTCGAGGACATCAGTGCCTCGATTCCCGTTCATTTCTGGGGCAAAGACGCCAATGAAATGCGCGTCATGGTCAGAAACACGGCATACGGCCGGTTGATTTACGCCGTCAGCCTTGCCGAAAAACAGATCTCCGATATCACGATGTCCGTTGATCACTGCCGCGGCCTTGCCGCACTGAACCTGACAACTATGGCGTACGAGCCTGTTAACGGTCGTGCCCTGCCCGACGGTCATTTTGAAGTTTATCTGCGTCCCGATGCCGTTTCGTCCTTCGTATTCGTGGAAAGTGAAGCGGTACCCGCCGCATCGCGTCCCGCCCCCATCGGTCCTGCCCTGCGCTTTGACGGCCCGTTCACGTTTGCCGAACTGCCCGTGAACCAGCTGACGCTGGACCGCTTCAAGGTATCCCGCGACGGCGGCAAAACCTACAGTGAAGAGCTGCCCTACGAATGCATCAAAGATACCCTGCTCAAAGACCGTTTTGAAGGCGAACTTGCCATGCAGACGAGCTTTACCCTGGAAACGCTTCCGCAGGATTTAAAACTGGTGATGGAGCCCTGCAAATACACGTCCATCATGGTCAACGGCACCGCGATTCAATTGTCCGACGAATGGTATCTTGACCGTTCCTTCCGCACGGCGGATATCGCCGCATTGGTC
The DNA here is from genome assembly GCA_002315325.1 of Clostridiales bacterium UBA1770. GTDB lineage: Bacteria > Bacillota > Clostridia > Oscillospirales > CAG-272 > UBA1770. The sequence goes on along the minus strand of DCGU01000100.1, from coordinate 16,309 downwards.
AAACCCGGTAAAAACGAAATCACCTATACCCTGCACTATTTCCAGCGCGATTACGTCTATTACGTCCTGTACGGCGGTGTATCCGAGTCGCTGCGCAACTGTTTGTGCTTTGATACCGAATTGGAATGCCTATATTTAATCGGTCATTTCTGCGTGCAGTCCGAAACACCCTTCTGGAAAGAGGGCGCCTATGCCCGTACAACCAAAGGCCCCTTCAAACTGACGGCACAAAAGAACGAAGCCGACGTCCGCGACCTTGTTGCGGATGGTTATCCTTTCTTTGCCGGCAGATTGACGCTGAAGAACACGGTAACGTACACGCCCGGTGACCCGACCGTATTGTACCTGAAAGGCCGTTGCCCCGTTTGCCACGTTTGCGTCAACGGCAAGCCTGCACCTTCCACGCTGTTTGTCAATCACGTGGACCTGAAGGATTTGCTGGTCCCCGGCAAAAACGAAATCACGCTGACGCTGGTCAATTCCAACCGTAACCTGCTGGGCCCCCTGCACGGCATCGAACCCGAAAACCTCGGCGTCGGCCCCCACAGCTTCAGCGTAGAAAAATGCTGGAACGGCAACGAATGCAAACAATTCAATCCCCGCTACGCATTCGTGCGTTTGGGATACGATTTATAATCGTCATTCGTCAAAAAACGTATATAACCATAGGAAAAATCCCCCGGCATCAGCCGGGGGATTTCCATTATCGAAATTCATTAGAATAAATGCAGTTTTCGTGTTTCGGAAGCAGCAAAGTCCGCGTGAACGGTGCGCTCGAGTTCTGCGTGAAGCGCTACCGGCAAAACAGTTTTGCAATAGTCGTAAAACAGGCGATAGACGTCCGTTTGCGCAATTTGCTGCAGCCGCCGCATATCGTTTGCGGCAATATAGGCGGCAAGACCATCGAAAAAGCCGAAATAGTCCGACGTATGCGCAAAGACCAACTGCAGGCTGTTCGTAAAACGTCCGCCGTCACGGAAACGCTCCAAAACTTCATCTACGGCACATAACCGCGTGATATCGGCATACGTCAGCCATTGTGTACAAAGCACGGTATAGGGGGGATTTTGCGCATATTTGATACCGTACCGCTCCGCATCGCGGCGCAATGCCGTGCCGGGCAACAGTTTTAAGAAGCCCAGTTGCAATAGGTCGCATACCGGGTACGCATCGTTAAACGATTGCCTGAACCGGTCAAAGTTTTCATACGGGAGTCCCGCAATCAAATCCAGGTGCACGTGGATATTGCCCATCTTTTTGATGCGGTCTACCGCCGACAACACCCGGGCGGGATCAATATGACGGGAGACCGCGGCAAGCGTTTGCGGGTTGGTGCTTTGCAGGCCAAACTCCAACTGGATTTTTCCCTTTGGAAAACGGGATAGGATTGCAAAACTTTCTTCATTCAACAGCGTCGCCGTGACTTCAAAATGATAGTGCTTGGTAAAACGGTCTTCGAGAAGCATAGACCAAATGGTATTGGCACGTTTTTGCGAATAATTGAAGGTTCTGTCCACGAATTTGATGATTTTTATATTGTCAGGCAGATTTTCAAATGCCAGTAAATCCGATTCAACCTCTTCCAAAGATTTGGCCCGCACGCCCTCTTCTGCAGAGGAAAGGCAATATGCGCAGGCATAGGGACACCCGCGGGAAGACTCATAATAGAGCATACTGCCCGCCGGATAATCGCCCTGTCGATAGAGAATGCCGGCATCCAGCATTGCCGCTGCATCAGGTGTCCCCTGCATCATGCGCGGCACGCTTTTGCCGTCACGAAACGCCGTGCAAACGTCGACCGCGGCAATCTCGCCTTCCCCGCAAATAATACAGTCCATATAATCCGCATCGGCAAAACGTTCCGTTTCGTAGGACACTTCGGGTCCCCCGAAGAAGATTTTGACGTTCGGCTGTACGGCCCGCAGGTCGGATGCAAGTTCCAGCATCACGGATACGTTCCAAATATACGTGGAAAAACCGACGACGTCGGCGTTTTGCGCGACGATATCCTGCAGAATATGCTGCGTTCTGTCCCGCAAATTACGTTCCAACAGCGCAACTGTAAAACCTGCGCGTTCCAGGGGAGCGCGCAGGCATCGAATGGCAAGATTGGTATGGGAATAGGAGCCGTTAACGGCAACCAGCAAAACTTTCATGCGTTACACAACCATTTCCGTAACGATTTTCGTAATCAATGCGGTAAAGGATGACTGTACCTGTTTTCCGACTGCCAAAACTTCCTCGTGATTGAGCGGTTGGTCCAAAATGCCGGCAGCCATATTCGTGATACAGGAAATACCCAACACGTCAAGGCCGCAATGCCGTGCGGCAATAACCTCAGGCACCGTGCTCATACCGACGGCATCTGCGCCCAAAATACGCGCCATACGGATTTCGGCGGGTGTTTCAAAGGAAGGACCACTGAACCACATATAGACGCCCTCACGCAGGGTCATGCCGAGCGACGCGGCACAGGTGTGGGCCAACTGACGCAGTTCAGGCTTGAATTCCCGTGACATATCCGGGAAACGCGGACCAAACTCGTCAAGGTTTTCACCCATTAACGGATTGAGACCGCTGTAATTGATACTGTCGGTCAAGAGCATCAGGTCACCCGGTTTGAAGCCGAGATTGACACCGCCGGCGGCATTGGTCACGACCAGCGTTTTAACGCCGAGCAGTTTCATTACGCGTACCGGCAGCACGATATCTTCCGGTTTATACCCTTCGTAGAAGTGGAAGCGGCCGCGCATCATGCAGACGCGTTTGCCGCCGAGCGTGCCGCAAACCCATTCGCTTTTATGCCCCGGCACCGTGGAAATCGGGAACCCGGGAATATCGGCATACGGGATTGTTACGGCGTTTTCCAATTTGACGGTATCCGCCAAACCGGACCCTAAAATCAGACCGATTTCTGCATTCCCGCAAGCCGCACGAATCACTTCGGCTGCTTTTTGTACACGTACCGTTCTTTCATTACTACTCATCACTGCACCTCGATTGGGCTTATTTATTGAGCCAATTGCGCACGGGCGTACCGATTTTCTTCGCTAAGAACTTGACAACCTGACCGACGCATACGGCGGCCACGACGGTGCCCTCGCGTACGACGACAACGTCACCGGTAAATGATTTGAAACCGCCCAGGAAAATCAACTGAAGAATCAATGCAATGGTAATCATGGAAACGTCAACGGCCGTCTTACAGTCGCCGAAGGCCTTACCGGACATGTCGGAAATAGCCTGTGCCAGTCCCTCCGCCGGCATAGGCACCCAGCGCGGCATGAGATACATAAAGACACCGATACCGATGACGATAACGGAAATGACAAGGAAGACCAATTTCATAATATAGCTATCGGGCGTCGTAATGCCCAAGCGATACATTAAGTGACCGAATGCGTTGGGATCGGTACCCGTGATATCCACCATGTAGCCGAACACGAATGCCAATGCTACACCGAGGATATTGATGAGTTTAAACTTTTTGCGCAGCAGTGCGATTTGCGCCAGCACCAAGATGGTATAAATAATATACGTCGTCGTCCCCAGCGTGAAATCGAAAATCACTTCGCAGGCGCGCGGAATGGAACTGACGGGAGAAATGCCGAGATGAGATAATTTGGAGATATTGATACCGATTGTGATGATAAACAACCCCAAAATATAGCAAATCGCCTTTTTAATAATAACTTTTGCTTTCATATAATCCTCATTTATCGGAAACAGTATCCGCCGTTTTGATGCCGGCAGATGCGAAAATATCGGCAATCAGCTTTTGCGTGGCAAGCGCTTCCAGTGCGGTTTGCCGAACGGCCTCGTCACCGTTCTCTTCATAGAAGTGGGCAATCTGGATGATATGACCCGTACCGTATACGGCCTTGGCACCGCAGAACTGCAGTTCGTCAGGCTTATCCTCTTCCACACGTCCGTCTTTATAGACGATTTTGCAGCGGCCGCCGGTCACGGTCAAGTCGCCCTCGGTACCGTGCGCACGCACGACAATCGAATCGTCGAACGTATTATTGATGGTAAAATAGAACAGGCCCTTCACGCCGTTTTCAAACGTGATAACGCCCTCGGTTGCGTCCTCCACCTCGGCGCTCGTATCACCGTGATGGGAAACGGTTGCCTTGACGTCGACAACGGGGGCATCCGCCAACCAACGACACAAATCCAGCGTATGAATCGCCTGGTTAATCAGTACGCCGCCGCCGGACGTTTCATAGGATTTTCTCCACTCACCCGAAGCGTAATAGGCATCGTCGCGATGCCACATCACCATGCCGTTTATGGACAGAAGCTTACCTAATTTCCCTTCCGCAATGGCCTTTTTGGCCAGCACGGAGCCGGTGTTATAGCGATTTTGGAAGATTACGCCCAAACGGCATCCGGTTCTTTTCGACGCCTCAAGCATGGCCAGCGCGCCTTTATAGTTTGCATTCATCGGCTTTTCCGAAAGAACGTCACATCCCATCTCCATACAATCGACGGCAACGGGACTGTGCAGATAGTGCGGCAGACAAAGATGCACGGCATCGGGATGCAGTTCACGCACCATCTGTTTGTAATCGGTATAAGCGGGGCAGCCGTACTTTTCGCCTGCTGCCTTTGCACGGTCTGCAATCACGTCGCAAACACCGACCAGCTGTGTATTATCCAATGAAGAAAGCGCTTCCATATGGTTGGGGGCAATGACGCCGCAGCCAATGACACAAACGCGATACTGTTTCATAATAATCGGTTATCTCCAAACCTATTGATAGTCTAATACCATAAGAAATACTTTTGTTATAGCTATCATAATTATAGTACGGTTAGGCACGAATGTCAACGCAAAGGTGTGCTTTCACGGCATTATATAACGAAACATTTTCACTTGAAAACGGCCTGCAATTATGGTACACTATTGACGTAAAAACAATTGCAGATTGGGGACAACGACATGGATAATTTACACGAAAAATGGATATGGCTGCCGCGTGATAAATATGCCGACAGACAAATGACGCAATTTTCAGCATTGTTGGACGACGCACCGGAATATCAATACACCGTCGCACGTTTTTGCAAAACCTATTCCCTGCCGCTGCAGAAAAAAATAACCGCGGCGGAAATACGCGTCAGCGGCGACACAGCCTTTACGGTATCTGTCGGGGACACGTTTCTTTTGCGCGGTCCGGCCGCAGTCGGCGGAGATTTTTTGTTTAACGAGACCGTTCGGCCCAATTTTTACGCTTATCATTTTGACTGCACGGACACGATTATCCATGCGGCGTCCGCAGCAGGCGGCGTGTTGTCCTTTTCCGCACTTGTCCGCATGAAACCGATCCGCATTTGCGAATATTCCCGCGGGCACGGCGGTTTTTATATGGAACTGAACGTTCGCTTTGACGACGGCGAAACCTATCACGTCACAACCGACGAAACGTGGACTGCCGAGTGGCTCCCCGGTTACGTTTCCGCCTATACGTTTGACGGACGCCAAGCGGCCGTTCCCCCCACAGCTGCCGTTTTATTTGAACAGGACTACGTCACGGAAGATATTGCGCTGCAGCCCTGCACGGAATATTCCCTGTTTACCAAAACCGTCTGTATCAAAGCAGGCGAACGGATGCAGTTTATTTGGCCGCTGGATATGATTTATGCCGGCTACGTAAACGTTGCTTTCCGTACCGGTTCACTCCTGTCTGCAAACGTAATTCTGTCCGAAACAACGGAAGAGGGCGTATGCATTTCCCTGCAGGCAGATAAGAACACTGCGTACGATGGATTTGAGTTATTGAGTGCCGGCACCATTCGTCTGGACGCCGAAAACAAAGGAACCCTGGACGGTGAAATCACCGTGACGTTCCGCGCTTCTCATTATCCGATAAACGTACAGGCCAAAACAACGACGTCGGATGATGATTTGAACCGCGTGATTGACACCTGTACGCACACGCTGAAAATCTGCCGCCAAACGCATCATTTGGACAGTCCGAAACACTGCGAACCGCTTGCCTGTACCGGCGACTATTACGTGGAAACGCTGATGACAGCCGCTTCGTTCGGCGATATGGCACTGTGTGAAGCCGACGTGCGCCGCACAGCCGAATTGCTCCGCCACCACGACGGCCGTATGTTCCACACCACCTACAGTTTGATATGGGTGCAGATGCTGCGCGACGTGTATATGCTGACGGGTCATACCGCACTACTGCACGACTGTGAAGACGCTCTGGATTTGCTTTTGCACCGGTTTGAAACCTATCTCGGTGAAACCGGTTTGATTGAAACGCCGCCGGACTATATGTTTATTGACTGGATTTATCCGGACGACGTCAATATGCATCACCCGCCCAAATGTCTGGGACAAACCTGTCTGAATCTGTTCTGTTACGGTGCACTGAAAACCGCTGCAGAACTCTATAAAGCACTCGGCAAAGTCGGACAGACGCTAAACTTGTTGGGCAAGGCGGAAACGCTGAAAAAAGCGATTATTACCCATCTTTGGGATGAAAAGAAGCAATTATTCATCGAGGGACTGACCACGCCGACGCCGACGGAACTGTTAGGCGGCTGGATGCCCCAAAACCGCGATCGTGTCTATTATTTGAAGCAGTCTGACATTCTCGCTGCCTATTTCGAACTCTTTTCCCGCGATGAGAATGCCGCACTGCTGCGGCATATTATGGCAGGAGACGAGGCGTTTGAAACCGATAAAGTTCAGCCGTATTTCACGCATTTCCTGTTGGAAGCCGTATACCGCAACGGCCTGCGCGACGAGTTTACATTGCCTATTTTGAACCAATGGAAAGCCCCTGTCAAAGAATGTCCCAAGGGCCTGGTCGAGGGCTTCTACCCGCCGGACCAAACCTACAGTTTCGACCACAGTCACGCCTGGGGCGGCACTCCCGTTTGGTCACTTTCGCAGGCCCTGACCGGATTAAAAATACTGCGTCCCGGCTTTGAGGCCGTAGAACTGCAACCGAGCCTGCTGGGATTGGACTTTGCCGACGTGGAAATTCCGACGCCGTACGGTATGATTTCCGTACGTCAACGTAAGGGACAGCAACCGGTCATCACTGCCCCCGACGGCATTTCAATAAAAATCAGATAAAAAGAAAGAAGGCATACAATATGTCAGCATTTCAGGTCTTACAGGAACAAATCAACGCCATCGCTGCTCGATTGACTCCCGACGAAAAGGACGCGCTGCAGCGTATATACGCCCCCACCGTTGTCGGTGTTCACCCGCAGGATACGCGGTGCGGACTTTGCGTCATGCCGGACGGCGAAATCCGCCATTACGGCTTTCGGGATAAGACGTTTAACAAGGACGACACGCATCCCGTCTATCTTTCCTCCAAAGACGGCGGCCTTTCCTGGAAGATGGTGGAAAGCGACAACAGCCTGACTGCCTCCGGCACACGATTGTCCAACGGCAGGTATTTGGCACTGATGAACCCGGGGCTCAACGAAACCGGCTTTTCCCTGCGTGCCAGAGGCATAAACGACGGATTTTACGCCGTACTGTTCGATGCACCGGGCAGCAGCGAATATGAACTCATTCAAATAGACACACCCGGTTATGGCATATACGACATGTTTTTGCCCCTGGAGTTGTCTACGGGGCGCGTCGTATGTGCGGCACAGACCGTCATAGACCACTATCACCATCCCGTTTTCCTATTTTCCGACGACTTTGGCAAATCCTGGCAGGTCCGCATTTTACCTTCGTGCCCGCGCCACGTACCCGTTTGGCCGCACAAAGGTCCGCGTTGGCAAAACGAGGGCAGCGAACCGACAGTCGTTGAACTGAACGACGGACGGCTGTATATGCTGATCCGCACGTCGCAGGATTATTATTACCAAAGCTATTCTACCGACGGCGGCGAGACGTGGAGCACACCCGAACCGTCGCCCCTGCACGGCACGCTGACCTCCCCGCAGCTGTTAAAACTGCACGACGGCCGCATCATTTGCTTCTACTGCAATACGCAGCCGCTGCCGGAACTCGACCACACACAACAGTTCCCGCCGCTGTTCGAGGGCGAAATCAACGGCCTTGACGGTGAAGACGTCTTTACCAACCGCGACGCCAACCATGCGGTCATCACAGAAGACGACGGTGCCCACTGGCTGGGATTCCGCGAGGTCACGCTGAACGGCATACGCAACAATGCCGATTACCGCACCATCGGCGGGCATGAAGAATCCTACGATAAGAGCGTCCACCAGTTCCAGGCCATCGAACTGCCTTTCGGGAAAATACTGGCCTGCTACGGCCAAAACAAGATTGCCCGCCGTATGGTCATTTTTGATGTCAATTGGCTGTATGAAAAAGAACGCAGAGAAGATTTCAGACGTGGCCTGTGCAACGTATCCACACACGTATATTTGAAAAGCATCCACGGCAATTTTCGTATCGCCGGGCACTGTTCCTGGAACCGTACCAACGGTGCGGTCCTGATGCCGGACCCGGACGGCAATTTTGAGGAAGCGCTGTTCCTGTCCCGCATTCCCGACCCGCGTCTGTTCTCCCAAACGCAGGGCGTCGTATGGAACTTCCCGGCGGCTCGTAAAGGCATCGTCAACGTTCGCCTGCGCGTGGAAGGCGGTCCCCTGCACCTCTCGATATGCGACCGCTGGTTCAACCCGATTGACGACACGGTACCGCATTTTGCGCTTGCATCCTTCGCACTGACAAACACGATGCTGCCCGCCGGCACGTTTACGGACGTGACTTTTACGTGGGATACCGACACCCAAACAGCCAAACTGATGATGGGTGACGTTGTGCTCGGTACCGCCGTCATCGGTGACGGGTTCCCGTACGGTGCCTCCTACTTCATCGCGCAAAGCGCTTTCGACGGCATAGACACGGCCGGTTCATACGTCAAATCCATGGAAATGAAAACCGTATAAAAATGCAAAATGCCGACTGTTCGGTCGGCATTTTGTTATTTTTGCTGCAATTTACATGAATTGCGACATATCGAAAACGGCTTCCTTTTCAACGGGAACGTCCGGCATAACAGATGCACTGTCATCGTCATCGTCCTCTTCGTCTTCCCCGTCGCATTCCGCATCATAATCGGCATCGGTTTCTTCATCGTTATCGGCATCAATGTCCACGGCAAAATCCGGCACGACGGACGCAGATTGCGGCGCTGCGGCAGACACCGTTTTTTTCTTCTCGGCGGGGGCAGACGCCTTGGCATTCTTCCAGGCTTTGGGTTCGGCGAATTTTTCTTCCTTTTCGTCGTCCTCATCCTCATAGATTTCCGTCAATTCTTCGTCTTCGTCCTCTTCTTCGGTTTCTTCGTCCTCATCTTCTTCCGTGTCCAAAGCAGCCAACTGCTCCGGTGTCAATTCGGGAATAAAGAAGTCAAAATCATCCGGCATACCGTCGCACCTCAATCCTAAGTATCATTGGTATTATTGTACAACAATAAACGCACTTTTGCAATCCTCTTGTGCCAAAATCCGCCTTGCAATCCCTAATTTATTGTGATACAATAGTGGACGTTATCATACAGAAAGAAGCTATCATATAGAATGGAAAAAATACGTTTTAAAGACGCGTTTAACATACGCGACCCCGAGGCACGCGGACGATTATGCATGCTGATATCGCTGTGTATCAGCACGTCGCTTTTATATTTTACCGCAGGCATTTTCTACACCGGTTTTTTGAGCGGATACGGCATGGATATCGTCAACGTCACGATTCTCGGCTTTGTGCCCTCCATCGCCGGTATGCTGGTCCTGTTTGCTCCGGAACTGCTGACGCATTTCAAACGCAGACGTTGGATACTGGGCGTTTGCAAGTTCCTGTATTATTTTTTAATATTCGTTGTTCTCACCATCCTGCCGAAACTGGTGACAGATAACACGGGCAGAATGACGGGACTCATTATCATCACGTTTTTTGCCAATCTGTTCAACGTCTTTGCCACGGCAGGCTATGCGGCATGGCATATCAAGTTTATGCCGGACAATATCCGCTCCTATTATTTGTCCTTTTCGCAATTCTTCGCCGCCCTGATTGCCGGCATCCTGGTGCTCTTATCCGGTGTCATTTCCGACGCATTGGCGGAAATGGCGGAGCGTCAGTTGTCCTTTATCGTCACCATGCGCTACGTGGCGTTCATTTTGGGATTAATTGACGTCATTTGTCTATTGATCCCGCACGAGGTTGAATATCCGTTAATTCACGCCCCGCGGCTTTCGGATATCTTTTCCGTACCGGTTCGCAACCGCAAGTTTATGATGACCATGGTCATCATGCTGCTGTTCCAATTTGCGGAAAGCCTTTACGGTTCTTCCCTTACGTTTTACCTGCTGGATACCATTCACATTTCCTACGTCTTTTACAACGTCATCATTCTGGCATACAGCATCTTCTTCCCGCTGTTTATGACGTATTGGCGACGCAAGATTGACAGGTATTCCTGGTTTTCCGTCTTTGCCATGTGCATGCTGATTGTCGGTCCGCTGCAAATTCTGTACGGGTTCGTACAACCCGACAAATATATCCTACTCATTTGTTTGGTTCGCCTGCCGCAGCATTTTGCCGGTGTCGGTCACAACGTTATTTTTGCCAATTTCCCCTACATCAATATGCCGGACACCAACAGAACCTGTTATTCGTCGTTCTCCCAAATCGTTGTACAGATCGGTGCGTTGTGCGGCACGCTCTTTGCGTCGTTCTTCCACGCCGCAGCCAAAACGTTTTCCTTTACTGCTTTCGGCTACACCTACGTGGGCGGTATGCCGTGGCTGCTGTTCCTGTGCGGTGTGATTGAACTATTGATTGCCGCCTACATTTTCATTTTCAAAAAACAATTGGAACCCAACGCATAAGTAAAACGGGCGCCTGCCAAACGCAGGCGCCCGTATTTTATTCTGTCCAAAGAGAAGCGGAACCAAGCACTGACGTACCGCAGACTTTTTCCGCGGCATTCGGCACGGCCGGTGCCGGGGCAGCAAGGGCCGCGCCGGTGGTAATCGTCAACGTTTGTCCCTGCGGCAAACCCGTAACCGAAAGCAAATCCCCCTGCCAAACAAAGGCGCAGAATGCGGCAGTTGCAGAAACCGTCAGCATAGACTGCGTAAAGCGTTCGGGGAGCGTTATCACAAAATCTTCCCCGCGCAAAGACGAAACGGACACGCAGCAGTCTTCCTGCGTTACCGAAGCATCCACACGGAATCCGCCCTCGGCGTACAAACGGAAGGACACGGGATCGGTCGGCAACGTTGCGGGGCAGATGCGCAGGACGCCGTCATAACTCTGCAACAGTGCTTCATTGGTGGCCGCTGCCAAAATCGGCAGCATTTCCATATCGAAATGACGGAACGGATAGGCGCGCATACGGAATTTCTTGTGCGAATGCACTTCTTCCGGTGTATAATACTTGTTTAAATCGAGTGCCTCTTCCCGCGGATTTTCCGAGTTCATCCCGTTGGCATAGATGACCCATTGGGAAATACAAGCCTGCACAAAATCTTTGAGTTCGGCAGCCATCCCCATACGGGCCATATACAGCGACGTCATACACCACTGCATGCAGCCGCATTTGTCATGCAGACGAATCTGATTGCACAAATCGTCAAACAGCTGCGTTCCCTTGTCTTTCAAACCCGCCACCCCGCCGGGGTACAGCAAAGATAACTCAACGTCGGGGAACCCGTATTCGGCCAGAGCGGCATTGCCGTGCATTTTGCGTTTGGTTTTTCCGTTTGCATCAAATCCCGTCGATAATACCATACCGCTGCCAATCGGTTTTTGCCCCTTGGCAAGGCCCCAACCGAATACGCCGTCGACAAGGTCACCGTCATCCAGCGGCACCTCCGTCCATGCGGGCAGATGCGTTGCAACGTCACGGTACTGCGCCTCGTTTTCAAGGCCTGACACCTGCAGCAATGCACCGAACAGGGCGCGTATCATCACCATATCGGTGATACTGTCTTTCAGCCGCGGATTGGCCTCGTAGGCAGACGTGTTGTACAAATGATACAGGCCGTCATCCTCTTTTTTCAGCATGGAAAGATAGAAATCTGCCGTTGCCGTCATTACCGGCAAGGCAACGTTTTGTAAAAACTGTTCGTCACCGCAAAAGCGGTAATGTTTCCACATGGCCATGGCAATTTGTGCGCCGGGGGTTGCGTTGGAACTGTCGTATTCGGCACAACGGCCGGTAAAATCCGTCACGTCGTGATAAAAGGCGCCATCGGCATTCCAAATGGCTTTCGCCGCCTTTCGGGCAATCGGCAATTGATTTTTGCGCATATCATAATAAACGCGCCCCAGTTCACCGTGCCCGGCCGCATCCAACGGTGCGAACATATGCTGCATATTGTAGAAGAAATAATAGGTCCACGGAATATAGTCGTGATAGAAGCCCCAAAGGCCGCAGGTGAAATGCGGCGGGTATTTGCCGTGCAGCTGGCAATTGGCGTAGTACAGGTCCAAATAATAAAGGTTTTCCTGATAATCGTCGGCAATGGAAACAAAGCTCTTATTCCAGTATGCGGCCCAATCCCGCACGTGCTTTTCGTAAAGCGATGCAACACCGGCCGCTACAGCGCAGTCCAGGGCGGCGTCGCAGTTTGCCTGTGCCGCTGCCGTGTCATTGCCCGTGCAAATACAGTAGTAAACCGTCAAGCGATGCGCTGTGGTTGCGGGGAGCGTCATGGCCGCGGTATGCCGATTGACGACAGCAGACACAGCCTTTTCCTGCAATACAACGTGTGCGGCCAAACAAAAGTCCGTACCGTTTAAACTTTGACGGACGTACAGGCGGCTGCCGTTCGCAAGGGCTTCCGTGCCGTCAAGCCCGGCCTGCATATTACCGAGCCCTTGGGAATACCAACGCCACAAATTGCGGCTGCCCCAGCGGGACAATTGCACCGTCAAGGCCGACGCATCCTGCGCCGTGAATGCACATTCCAAAACGGAAACGTGCGCTTCGTTGGAGCAGAACAGGTGCGCTTCCACGTTTGAAAAAGCCGTTTCGGACGTCAACCTTGCCGTCGCATCTTTTAAGGACAGGCGCTGTTCGAACCGCTTTTGATACAGCATTTCAAATGCCGGGCACGGGAACTTTACAGACAGTTCTCCGCCGTGACGCAGACAGGTCAAATTTTCTTCCTCGCCGGAGCAATAGACATCGCTGTCCCGCGTGGTCATATCCCACAAATCCGTTTTGTTCAGGTTGATATGGAGTGTGTCTTCCGACAGCCAAAACAACGAGCCGGTATCGCCGTCCCCCATGGGGATACCCGCCATCGGGTCTGTAAACGGTGAGCCGAAGAATAAATCGTGCTTGGGTAAAATGTCCGTTGTTTTAACGTTTTTTGCGTCAATTATGGCATTTTTCATCGCCATTCCCCTTTTTTCTAAGCATCATATTGATGATAAAACGGCTGCTGTTCGTTGCCGTCACAAAGAGTGAACCGATACACTATTATATCATTTCATAGATGATATGACAATAAGAAAAGGGCTGAAACACTTCAGCCCTTTTTGTTGTTAACAATATCCGATAGCGAGCCCCAATAACAGCAACCCGCTCGTTAAAATTAAATTGCAAAGTTGGAATTTCCAGCTCCATTTCACCCAGGTGCCGTACCCGATACCGCACAAATTGAGGCCCAGCAGCAGCGCCGCATTGGTTGGATAAAATACGTTGGAAAAGCCGTCGCCGAAGGCATATGCCATCACGCACAATTGTGCGGGAATATTGAACACACCTGCCAGCGGCACAATCAGCGGCACAATCATAAACGCCTTGGCGGAACCGGAGGCCACGAAGAAATTCATCACCAATACAAGTAGATAAACAAATAGGATGACGGCCCAACCGGGCAACGTGCCGGCCTTTTCAATGGCAGCGTGGAGAATGGTATCCAACACCTTGGCCTCTTCCAAAATAAATTTGATGGAGGACGCCATCAATATCATCAAAATGGCAGGCAGCATACCGAGAACACCTTTGCCGAACGCTTTGCAAAGTCCCGGGACGGTCTCCCCGGTCAACAGCGTGGAAACGACACCGGCCACCAAAAACATGACGGCGATGATAATCATCGTGTAGTCCTGCAAAAACGTCAAGAACGTGGAACTGATGACGACAAGCAGGCCGACGCAAAGAATGCCTGCAAACGCACCGAGTGCCCTGCTCTTTTTGGCATCGTAGACGTATTCCGTCTCGTAATCGGCTACCGGGCGCTCGACCTTTTTCGCATGGCGATAAATCACGAAAAACAGCAGCGCATAGATTAAAACAAAAGCAACGGCACGGTACCAAACACCGGAGAACATGGGCAATCCGGCCAGTTTTTGTGCGACACCGACCGAAAAGGGATTCATGACGCCGGCGGCAAAACCGCATCCGGCGGATAACAAACACATGGCAAAGCCGGTCACGGCATCCCAACCGAGTGCCACGGCAAGAGAAACGACAATCGGCACCAGCGGCACACATTCCTCAAACGAGCCGGCAAGCGATCCCATCGCCATAAAAAAGAACGTAACGACGGCCATGAGTTTGTAGCGTGATGCACCGAACTTATTGGCAATGGTCAGGAGCATATATTTCAAAAGCCCGCAGCGGTCGAGCGCGGTGAAGGCGCCGCCGATAACCAAAAGAAAAGCAATAATGGCTATCAGAAGACTGTTTCCCTGTGCGCCGAGTACCAGGAACGGGGAAAGGATCCATTTCCAGAACGGGATGCCGCCCTGTACGCTCGTAAACCCACCCGCCGTATCAATCACGGTGTTGCCTGCCTCGTTGACAATACGGGCATACTGTCCGCCGGGCACGGTAATGGCCAAAACAAATGCGGCAACCATCAGTGCAAAAATGACGCCGAGAGAAATCAAAAACGATTTGGCACCGATGGAAAAACCGCCATTTTCACTGCCTGTCTGTGTCTGTTCGTTCATAAAAAACTCCTTTTTGCATTATCGAACGTTGTACCGTTACACTTCCTTTTCGTACGGCCAATCTATGATACCGCCGAATTCGCGAACGTCGGTATATCCCATATCAACCAACACCTGCGCGGCAATTTTGCTGCGTCGGCCGCTGCGGCAATAAATCAATATCATTTGGTTTTTATCCGGCAAAACAGTGGGAGCCAGTTCTTCGGTTTCAAGATGCGGCATACAAACGGCATCCGGAATATGACCGTAAATAAACTCCTCTTCCTCACGCGCATCCACGATTACAAAATCCGTTGCGGTGTCCATAAGACGTTTGGCTTCTTGCTGTGTAATTTGCTGAAAAGTTTTGTCTGCCATCATTATCCTCACGTTACGTTACTTTAAGAATAGTATAATCATATCACAACGCACCGGAATATGCAAGACGCGAGGCGTGCAATCGACAACTTGACAAACGAATGGTTTTGTGGCAAGATATACGTACTGCTTACGTAAGGACTCGTGATAACCCTATGCATACGATAGAAGCCAAAAGCATATTATCCGCACGAAACGGCATGAACCTATACCGCGGGTGTACACACGGCTGCATATACTGCGACAGCCGCTCGACTTGTTACGGTATGGACCATGACTTTGAAGATATTGCCGTTAAAATCAATGCGCCGGCATTGTTGGAAGACGCCCTGCGGCGCAAACGAAAGCCGTGTATGGTCGGCACGGGTTCCATGTGCGACCCCTACATGCACTGTGAAGCCAAACTGGAACTGACACGCCAATCGTTGGAGATTATCGACCGTTACAATTGCGGTGTCACGTTGATTACAAAATCGGATTTGATTTTGCGCGACATGGATTTGATTGAACAAATCAACCGACACACCAAAGCCGTTGTGCAAATCACGCTGACAACCTATGACGAAGATTTATGCCGTATCATTGAGCCGCACGTATGTACGACGCACAGACGGTATGAGGTACTGAAAGAATGCCGCAGGCGCGGTATTCCGACCATCGTATGGCTCTGCCCCATCCTGCCGTTTATCAATGACACCGCAGAAAATCTGAACGGCATATTGGATTACTGCATTGACGCCGGCGTTTACGGCATCATGAATTTCGGGTTCGGCGTGACGCTGCGCGAGGGTGACCGCGAATACTTTTACCAAAAATTAGACGAGCATTTTCCGGGGATGAAAGAGCGGTATATTCATACGTTCGGCAATGCGTACGAGTGCCCGTCCCCCAACGAAAAAGCCCTTTGGCATATATTCCAAACGCGATGTGCCGAGTCCGGTATCATTTATGATCCGCATCAATTAATGCAGTATTTGGATGAATATCCCGTTCAAACAGAACAATTATCCATGTTTT
>DCGU01000071.1:4974-45234 GCA_002315325.1 Clostridiales bacterium UBA1770 | reverse complement strand
TTGCCCGCAGGGCAATCATCACTTAAAAAAGAACGCTGCTCAAAAAACGAGCAGCGTTCTTTTTACGTCAATCGGCCGTATACGTTCTTAAACTTGTTTGTCCACACTGGACAAACAAGTTTGTTTGTGCTATACTATGTTCAAACAAACGTAACGGAAGCCGTTTCCCAAAAGGAGGGACGTTTCAATGATTGACGTGCATTTAAATTATACGTTGAAAGACGATATCAATTTTATTCTGGAAGCGGAGAAAATCACCTGCTTGGAATTTGCCGAGCGGACAAAGATATCCCGAACCACCATTGATGCTATAATGAAAACCGGAACGGCGGGTAGTGAAGTCTGCGAAAAGGTATACGCCTATGCCTATGAACGGCATTACCGCATCAATGCCGTAAAAGAAGAATTACTGAAAGAGCAACCGGGGCAAATTCTGTTTCACGGTTCAAAGGACGGATTGACAACCGTTACGGCAAGCGGTTCACGGGACAACTGTGACTTTGGGCATGGGTTTTATTTGGGTGAAACGTACAGTCAGGCACTTTCATTCGTGTCCGAAAAAGAAAACTCCTCCGTCTATGCATTTCAATATACGGCAGGACCCGAAAAAATCGTTCGCTTTGACTGTAATTTGGAATGGATGATTGCCATCTGCTATTTTCGGGGAAGAATAAACGCGTACACGTCCAATCCTATGGTACAAAAAGTTGTCCGGGACGCAGAGGCAGCAGACGTCATTATTGCCCCGATTGCGGACAATAAAATGTTCTACGTAATGACACAATTTACAGACGGTGACATTAATGCCGACGTTGCTCTCCATTCCTTGTCCGCGTCGAAATTGGGATTGCAATATATCTTTAAAACGGAAACGGCACTGCAGCGTTTAACCCCGCTTGCCAGGTATTATCTTTCTATACCCGAACGGGAAGATTGCAGACGCGCCTTGAATGAACGCAGTTTTGAAATTGATACAAAACTGAAATTGGCAAAACGGGAATACAAATCCGGATTATACGTAGAGGAACTTTTAACGTGAAATCGAGCACGCACTGTTCACGTACTCAAATTACATTTGAGCCGCCAAAGGCGGCATGAGGTTTATTATGAAAGACTTTGACCATAACGGACTGCTGCTTGCAGAATATCAGGGCAGATTATTTGAACAATCGCTGACGCTCCCTTGTTCAACCGGCATTTTTATGCGCCGATTTTTCCATTCGGATTTACTGTCTGTATTGGATGCCAACAACCCTGCATTGCTCTCCCTTGACGTGTCCGAGGGATTACGTGCAATCACCGCACAGTTTGGTGAAAGCGATTACGGCAAAATCAAATATGCTGCGGCCCCCCTATTTTGGATAGGTTACACCTACAGATATATTGCCTACACAAGGGAACACAGCACACCGTTCATCGCTCAACTGTTTTCGTATAAACAGTTGAACGACGTGTATTATTCGTATCATACCCAGGACCCGGAATGGTGCGTACGTAATTTATTGGAGCTCAATCATCTCACTGAAAGTATTTTTGATCCCAACGCCAGACTGAAGCAGATTATCAGACGCGATAGTGCTTCAAACTTGTTTGTCCACAGTGGACAAACAAGTTAAATCCGCCGCTATACGTCGGCACTGCAACACACCCCCGACAGGTTTTCATCTGTCGGGGGTGTTGTCTTTTTGTGATGATATTAATATTTATGCCGCTTGACGCGGCCTTGCTGTCACCCGAACAAAATGCTGTTCAGGATAGCTTCCAGCTGTTCCTGGCGGCCGCTGCCGGGCAGTGCGGGCGCCTTCATCTCGGCGGCGTAGTTTGCCAACTCCTCCAGCGTCGTCTTGCCGGCACGAATCTTGGCGCCGATGCCGCTGTTAAAGCCGGCATAGCGCTCCTTCACGAAGGCGTCGACCCGTCCGTCCTTGATAATCTTTTCAGCGTTGAGCAGCCCCAGCGCGTAGGTGTCCATACCCAGGATATACGCCTGAACCAGGTCCTCCATGGTGTAGGAAGGACGGCGGCACTTTGCGTCGAAGTTGAACCCGCCCGTGAGCCCGCCGGCACGCAGCACTTCCAGCATGCAGAAGGTGGCACTGTAGACGTCAAACGGGAACTCGTCGGTGTCCCAGCCCAGATGCGGGTCGCCCTGGTTGGCGTCGATGGAACCCAGCATACCGTTCATGGCGGAGATACGCAAATCGTGCTCGAACGTGTGGCCGGCCAGCGTGGCGTGATTGGCCTCGATATTCATCTTAAAATCTTTTTCCAGGCCGTACTGACGCAGGAAACCGATGGCCGTTGCCGCATCGTAATCGTACTGATGCTTCATGGGTTCCTTGGGTTTCGGTTCGATATAGAAGTCGCCCGTAAAGCCGATGCTGCGGCCGTAGGCAACCGCCATCTTCATCAAATTGGCGATATTTTCCTGTTCAAACTTAACGTCGGTGTTGAGCAGCGTCTCGTAGCCCTCGCGGCCGCCCCAGAACACGTATCCCTTGCCGCCGAACTTGACGGTCAGGTCAAGCGCTTTCTTAATCTGTGCAGCGGCAAAGCAATAGACGTCGGGGGAGTTGGTGGAACCGGCACCGTTCATAAAGCGGGGATTGGAGAACATATTGGCCGTGCCCCACAGGCATTTGATGCCCGTCTTTTTCATCTTTTCCAGGATGTAATCGGAAATCTCGTCCAGACGACGGTTGGTCTCGTTGATATCGTCTGCCTCGGGCACCAGGTCCACGTCGTGGAAGCAGAAATACTCGATACCAAGCTTCTGCATAAAGTCGAAACCGGCATCCACTTTGGCAAAGGCGTGGGCCATCGTGCCCTTCTCTGCACCGAAGGATTTATCCGCCGTATCGCGGCCGAACATGTCGGTGCCGGCGGCGCCCAGCGTGTGCCACCAGGACATGGCGAAGGGCAGATGCTCTTTCATGGTTTTGCCGAGCACGATTTGCGCGGGATTATAAAACTTAAATGCCAGGGGGTTTTGGCTCTTGGGGCCCTCGTATTGGATTTTACCTACGTTTTCAAATGCACTCATTTGTTTTTCCTCTCTTTCAATCCAGATGCAGCACGCCGTCCCGCATGCAGACGTTAAACGTGTTGACAATATTCTTGCAGGAAGTGCCGACGTTCACGGCATAGTCCCCGTCGAACGCGCCGTAAACCATAGCGGCATTGTAGAAGCAGAAAGCTTCTTTATCCACCGGCACGCTGATATGCTTTTTCTCCCCTGCCGCCAGCTCGACGCGCAGGTAACCCTTGAGTTCGGAAATCGGCCGCATCACGCCGCAGTTTGAAGCCTCGAAATACAGCTGAACAACCTCGGCACCCGCCGTCTTACCGACGTTGGCGATATCCATCTCGACCGTCAGGGTATTGTTTTGCAGGACCGGCTGCACGTCCGTGATTGCAAAACGGGTGTAGCTTAAACCAAAGCCGAATTCAAACAGGGGCGAGCCGTCGTTCTCGGTGTAGCCGTAGCCGCGGCCGGACGTTTTATAGGAGTAATACAGGGGCAGCTGGCCGACCGAGCGGGGGAAGGTAATGGGCAGTTTGCCGCCGGGGCAAACCTCGCCGAACATCACCTCGACAATGGCGCGGGCACCTTCTTCACCGGGGTACCACGCTTCGATGACGGCGGCCGCATTGTCAATCCAGGGGCTCATATCCACAGGCGCACCGTTGAGCAGAATGACAACGGAGCGGGGATTGGCGGCAATCATTTGGCAAATGGCGCCGTCGGGGTCACCCTCCAGCACGGTTGCGGCCTCGTCCACAACGTAACCGCCGGCGTCGCCGGCCCGTTTGCCCTGTTTGGTTTCGGGGGACAGACGGATGTTGGAGCGGTCGTTGCCCTCCCCTTCCAGGATCTGCGTAAAGTAGAAGCAGGCGTCGCAGGAGGGAGCCAGACGTGCGATTTCATCATCACTGCCCGTCACGATTTCAATCTTTTTACCCACGACGTATTTGCGCAGGTAGGACAGCGGCGTATCCACGTCGTCGGACCGCCAGCCGCCGTAAGGGCCGGAGTAGTTTTGCCCGATGGGCACCAAATCCGCACCCGGCCCGAAGATACCGATGCGTTCCACCTTAGGTGTGTTGACGGGCAAAATGCCGCTGTTTTTCAACAGAACGATGGATTCGCGCGCACCTTTGAGTGCCACAGCCTTGTGGGCGTCGCAGCGCACCAAACTCTGTGCCTTGTTTTCATCCACAAAGGGTTTATCAAAGAGTCCAATGCGGAACTTGGCGGCCAAGACACGCAAAACGGCCGTATCCAGGTCGTCCTCGGTGATATATCCCTTTGCCAGCGCTTCGCGCACGGCCTCGTCCGTCTCCCATGGGAGCGTTACGTCAAGGCCTGCGCGCAGGCATAGCGCCTGCCCCTCTGCACGGGTTTTCACGATGTGGTGGGCGTTGGTGACACCCTCCACACCGGTATAGTCAGAGACAACGAAGCCTTTAAAGCCCCATTCCCCACGCAAAAGATCCGTCAAAAGGGGCTTGTTGCAGGAACAGGGCATGCCGTCGATGCCGTTGTACGCCGCCATCACGGACTGCGCGCCGCCGTCGATAAAGCAGCGGCGGAAGGGTTCCAGGTATACTTCGCGCAAGGTGCGGGGGGAGGAATGCGACTCGTTGGAGTCGCGGCCGCCGTCCGCGTAGTTGTCGACAAAATGTTTCGGCGTTGCAATCACGCCGTTTTTCTCGAGTCCCCGACACATGGCAACGCCCATGTCCGAGGTTAAGAGCACGTCCTCACCGAAGGTTTCCACCGTGCGGCCCCACCGGCAGTCGCGCACGATATTGATAACCGGGGCGAAGACCTGCCGTACGCCGACGGCAGCGCATTCTTTACCGATGAGGTCGGCCGTCTCTGCCATCAGGGCGGGGTCAAACGTCGACGCCATGGCAATAGGTTGCGGGAACACCGTCGCCATACCCCATTGCGCGCCGTGGAGTGCCTCGCCGTTTTCCATGGGCGGGATGCCGAAACGGCTCGCCGCAATGCCCTTGCGTACGTCCGCGTTGATGGCCTGTGCCACCTCGGTTGTTGTCGTTTTTTTGCTGTGATCCTGGTGCATAAAATGCCCGGGGTTGCGGTAGTTGCCGTAGCGGAAGTCCCGCTTTGCGGCATACTCTTCGCCGTAGTCGAACAGCATCTGCGCCGTCAGTTGGTAAATCTTTTCCTCTGCCGTCATGCGGCTCAATAAATCCTTTGCCCGTTCCTCGGGGGAAAGGGTCACGTCACGATATTTTTCCATATTCAATCTCCGCCGTTTCTAATAAACTTTTATTTGGCAAAACGCAGGGAATCCGGGCGAATGACTTCCCCGGCAACGTCGGGTGCTTCAAACGTCAGGCACAAATCGTGCTCGCCCGCGCTGACGTTCAGATGCAGCGTCAGGTCCGCGAAAGTATCGAACGAACCGGTGGGCATCATCTCGCCCTGCCCGAGCACCCTACCCCAGGGGCTGCCTTCGCGTACAATCACACGGCAGGGGACGTCGTTGCCGTTCGAGGCGCGCAGCGTCAGCACCGCATTTTTCGGTACGTTGCGGATTTTGGGATAGGCGGCATAGCCGTTGTGGCGCAGTCCCTGCAGCGCAAAGGTGCCGTCTTTCTGTTCCTTTTTCAGCACGCCGTCCGAAGCGGCGAAGAACCAAACGGCGCGGATTTCATCCCAGGCGGCATCGTATTGTCCGACGCCGGCCGTCTCACTGAACGTATCCACGTAGATTTCGCCGTTATCGCGATACTGCGCGTAGACGATTTTGGCCGTGCGGTAAAACCAGTCGGTATCCTCCCGTCCCTTGCCCTGCGTATACGGCACGCCGTACGCCACGTAGAACTGGTTGTGATACGTGAAGAAAGTGGCGTGGTCGACGTAACTGTCGTGGCTGAAGACACCGCGGAAGGTGTAGGGACCGTACAGGTTATCTGCCGTCGCGTACTGCCCGTGGTGCGTGTTGAGATAGTAGACGCCGTTGTGTTTGGTCACCCAGTTGGCATCGTCCTCCCAGCCGTTGATCAGTTCAATCGGGCGCGGCTCCTCGGCCAGGGAAATCATATCCTCGTTGAGTCGCGCGATATAGTAGTGACACACGCCCAGCGTATAACCGAAAATCAGATAGGGCGTTTTGTTCTCGTCGTCCTCGATATACACGGTCGGGTCGTAGCAGGCCGTGCCAACGTACCCTGCCGGGATGAGCGGCTTGTCCAGCGCGTCGCGGTAGGGGCCGCCGGGGCCGTTTTCACTCACGGCCACACCGATACAATCCTGTCCATCCGAAAAATACATATAATATTTGCCGTTGCGGTAGGCGGCATCAGTGGCAAAACAGTCGCGGTTGTACTTTAAAAACGTATCTTCGGGCCGCAGGACAAATTCCTTCTTCCATTCCAGCAAATCGTCACTGGAAAATACCTGCCAGTCGTACATACAAAAGTCATCCCGCCACGGGCCGAAATCGTGGGTGCTGAACATGTAGGCCTTGCCCTCGAAAATATGAATATGGGGGTCACATACACCGGCGTTGGGAATAATTTCCATGAATACCGTCCTCCTTTATATTACTGCGCCCGTCCGACGTAACAGACGGAAAGAGCGCCGCTATTCTTACCGCTATTGTACACAATCGGCGCCTGTCTATCAATACCCGCGTGTAAAAAGAATGGGACAAATTTTTACCTTTGCACCAAAAAAGGGGACACGTTACGTGTCCCCAAAAACGTTTCATTGGATAACGGCCGCGGCCGCATGTACGTGCAGCCTAACCGTCGGCGCACAACGCCTGCCGCGTCAATCGCCGCCCTTTTCTTTTTCCATTTTGGCCAGATATTTTGCCCGATATTCACCGGGTGCCTGCCCCATCTGCGCTTTGAAGTTGCGATGGAACGAACGGAAGGATTCAAACCCGCAGTCCAGCGCCACGCGTGAAATGCTGTCCCCCGAATTGGTCAGGCGGTAACAGCTTTCCGTGATGCGGTAACTGTTGACGTACTCGGAAAAGGGGATGCCCGTGCGTTCGCTGAAATAGCGCGACAGGTAGGCGTAATGATACGGCAGCACGCTCGACATACTCTTGAGCGTGCACTCCCCCGTGTAATGTTTGCTGACGTAATCGAAGATGCGGAACAAAAGCGCTTCCTTTTCCAAAGAGCGCGGCAAATAGCGTGCGCCCCGGTCGAACTCGTCGATTAAGGTGTACAGCGTGCTTTTAATATGGAAGATGCTGTCTTCTTTCGTCAGATTCTTCATTTGGGCGGCAAGATTTGCCGTAGGCGTAAATATACTTTGCGCCGGCACGTGGTCCATGCAAAACGGCACGAACGCCTTGACGTACTCGGGGGCGAAAATGGTTAGAAAATGACGGCTGTGCCCCACGCTTTCCAATGCGTGCACCTGTTCCGGGAAGACCAGCACGGCGTCGCCGCACCCTGCCTCGTAGCATTCCTTTTCCACGCGGATGCGCATTTTTCCTTCAGTCACGACGATACACTCGAACGCCTTATGCAAATGGAGCGGAAACTGGAAATCGTCCCGCTCGGCAGTGGTTAGCAAATCCGACGCCGACGTGGAGTATTGGATTTCGTAAAACATCGCGCTGCATCCTTTCGTCTTAATGAAGAGCTATCCGGCATTACCCGTTTTCTATCCTATTTTATATACGCTTTTTGCCCCACTGTCAAGACTTTTTTATCCATATGCAGTATCGGCCCGCAGAGAACGGTGTACCGTCCCCATTTGTATCGTAATGAAGCACGCGCACGTACCGCCCTGCACGCCCCATACCGACAAATATCCCCCGCTGCCGCAAAACGTTACTGCGGCGGCGGGGGATATCGTTGCTTTTGTTCAAAGATTGTACCGCAGTCCCCGCGCCGATGCGTTGCCGCATCGGCGCCGTCCGGGACTGCTTGTACTTGCCTTATGGATTAAGCGTTAGGCATTAAGGGTTGGTCGCGTCGACGTCAACCGTGGCTTGGGCTTTCTTCTTGCGCTTTTTGGCACTGCCGGCGATGATCATGATGATGACCACGCCCATCGTTGCGGCCAGCGCAATGGCGTACCACTTGACGTATCTCCAGTGGTTCTGTTCGAGGTAGAACTCACCCAGGGTATCTGTCGTGAAGCGTACGTACTTGCCGTCCACGGTCGTTTCGTGACGAACGACGTTGCCGTCTTCGTCCACGGAGCATACAACCAGGGAATCGTCGTTCCAAACGCTCTTATCGAGCAGGATGGTCAGCGTGAATTCTTCGTCGTATACGGTGGTATCAATCTCGTAGTACTCGCCGTTCACTTCGATGAATACGTCGTATGCCGTGTTCATGGCCTTGAAGCCGATCAGATCGCGGAAGATGACGCCATCCTTCAGGATTTGACGAATGGACTTGCGGACCGTCTTTTCGGGTCTTTCCACTTCCACGATGACGAGTTTCGCGTCGCCGTCGAAGCCGACAGCGGATTCAATGGTACCCCATACGCCGTAGGTGCGGCCGTCGGGATCGCCGGAAATCTTGGTATCGCGGATGGTGAAGGAAGCCGTTGCATTACAGCCGGCGTATGCGCCGATACCGTTAATGATGACGGAAGCCATACCGGGATTGGTATTGTTCACGTATTCCACCGTGTAGTCAACACCCTCGGTCAGCTTGACGCCGGCGTAGGTGACCACGGGCGAGGGCTTCATTGCCTTGCCTGTGTAGGTGACGTTGCCGATGGGTTCCACTTCGAAGTTGTAGCTGTTGGCCACAATACGGAAGGAATCGTAAACGTCGCCTGCATAGTTACCGATACCGACAATCGTGAGTTCGGCCGTACCGACGTTCACGTTGTTGGTTGCCTGCAGGATATAATCCTTGCCTTCCACCAAAACCTTGTCGCCGTCGCGGATAACAACGTCGGGCAGAACGGGCTCACCGGTAAAGGTGGTCGGTTCGCTGATTTCAATGGCGGCATCCTTCAGGCTCTTGGCGGTAACGGTGACGCTGCGGGACAGCGTTGCGCCAAGATAATTCTCGGTTTCAGCAACCGTCATCGTGACGGCGGCACTGCCCTGACCCACGATGGTGACCACACCGTTTTCGTCGATGGTGACGACGCTGCGGTTATCGGAGGTAAAGGTTACCGTACCGTTCGAGGACGTGCTGTAAATCATATTGACGGCTGCATCACCGAATACGCTGTTAATCGCGTAGGCGGGTGCGATGCCTGCTTCGTGATAGAAGGTGATGGCGGGCGCAGCCTTGGCGACAACGACGGTCACCTTGGCAATCGTGCCGGTGTAGTTGCCCAACCCTTGGATGGTCAGTACGTAGGTACCTGCATTGACGGGCGCCTTGCCGTCAACCGTGTCATACGTGATGACGTAGTCAACGCCGCGAACCAGTGCCAACTCGTTGAAGTAAACGTTGACGCTCGGTTCGTGTGCGGTGCCGTCGTAGGTAAAGCCGTTGTCGAGTACTTCGGCCGTCAGCATGTTGCTGCGCGGTACGATTTCAAACGTCGTCTTATCCGTGCCTTGGTAATCGCCGATGTAGGTGATTTCGACCGTGGCCGTGCCGACGTCCGTGTTGGAAACGTAGGTGACAACGTAGTCAACGCCGGGATTGAGTTTCTTGCCGTCCAGTTTGATAGCGGGAACCGGCGTCAGGGGAGACGCGCTGTATTCCATATCCGAAATGGTGGCAATGTCAGCACCCTTCACTTGGACGGGCGCAATGTTGAAGTGCAGCGTTACGGTGCCGGTGAAGTTGCCCTGACCGGTGACGGTAACGGTGCCGGTGCCTGCGTGGATATTATCGGCGTAGAAGACGGTGTAATCGGTACCCAGCTTCATCGCGCCGCTTTCGGGCAGCGAGGCATTGACGGCGGGCGTTACGGCGCCGCCGGTAAAGATACCGTCCTCAACCGTGATGACCGTCATACTCAGGTCAACCGGTCTGATGGCGAAGTTAGCCATTGCGGAGCAGCCGACGTAGTTGCCGATACCCGTCACGTTGGCGGTTGCAATGCCGGCATTGACGTTGTTGACGTAGGTGACTGTGTAATCGGTGCCTGCCGTCAAAATCTTGCCGCCGTAATATACCGTTACGCTCGGCTTGTGGTATTTACCGTTGAACGTCACAGCGGAAATGGTTCCCACCGTCATATTGTTGCCGTTGGCGACAATTTGGAAGGTGGTACTTGCATTGCCCGTGTAGTTGCCGATACCCGTCACGTTAACCGTTGCGGTACCGATGCCCACGTTGTTCGAATAGGACAGCGTGTAATCCTTACCCTGTACCAAAATGGTGGAAATATACTGTACCAGCACGTCGGGTTTAATCTGGGAACCGGTGTAAACCTGGTTGCTGATTTGGCCCAGCGTGAATCCGGCAATGGAGGCAGGATTGATCACAACCGTGTAGCTTGCGCTTTGTTCTTGGTAATTTTCGGTTGCGGCCACCGTGGCGGTAATTACTGCCGTGCCGGCGCCGTGAATAATAACGTTACCGTTGTTATCTACCGTGACTACGGAAGGATTGCTCGATACGTAGGTAATCGTGCCGTGATTGTCACTGTCGGATACGATAACAGTCTTGGTGAAGTAATCGTTCGGCTTGAAGTCCTTCGTAACGGTCGGATCGCTGAAGTATACGTCGCTCTTTGCGGCCGTAATCGTCAGCACTGCCGTTTGAATCACGTCTGCGTAGTTGCCGATACCCTGCACCTTTACAACGTAGGAACCGACGTTCGTGGGAACGCCGCCCTCGTAGGTGACAATATAGTCGGTACCGGATACCAGCGTCATACCATTGTAGGTGATGAAGGCGCTGATGCCCTTGGGCGTGCCGTCGTAGACGTGTACCAAATCGGTCAGGGTGACCTGAATGTCGTTGGCACGTTTGTCAATAACGAAGGTTGCCTGTGCCGTGCCCGTAAAGTTGCCCTTGCCGGTAACGGTCACGGTTGCCGTGCCGCTCTGCACGTTGTTGGTGTAGACGACGGTGTAGTCCGTGCCGGAGGTGAGCACCTTGCCCAGATACTGTACCAAAATCTCGGGTGTCAGTGCGCAACCCGTGTAGGCTTGGCTCGGGATAGGCGCGATCATTGCATCGGTCAGGGTTGCGGGACGAATCAGCGTCGTGAAGGACGTGAAGTTGCCGTACTTGCCGATACCCGTGATGATGATCTTGGCATAGCCTGCATCCACGTTGTTCAGGTAAGAAACGACGTAGTCCTCACCCTCAACCAGACCGCCGTGGTCGGTATCCGTCAGCCACAGGTGAACGTCACCGGCGGTGATTTCGCGGCCAAGGTAGGTGATTTCGGTATCGCCGTAGACGTAAACGGGTTCGAGTGCGATATCAATCTTACCCAGAACGACGTATTCGGAGAAGTGGGTGGTGTCGAAGAAGATGTAATCGCCGACACGCTTGGTTTCAAAGAGTTCCACGTCGCCGTTAGATGCCAGGTGAGCCACCTGAATCTCGGCTGCCGTGCGGTAGGCTGCGGGAATGCGCAGCTTCACGGTGTAGGTACCGGAGAAATCGTTGAAGACGAGACCGTCTTCTTCCAGATAGATATCCAGAACGTCCAGAACCTGTGCACCCGTTACCATTTCGGACAACTGATCCAAAGAATAGGTGTTGATAATAATCGCGGTGTTTGCAGCGAACAGCTTCATCTTTTCTGCAATGGCTTCGTTGAAACCATCCGGCAGATCGGTTCTGGTGATGACCAGCGTGACGTTCTCCTGCATACCCTCGTTGTTGGAAACGGAACCGCCGGGGGCGTCTGTTTCCGTTGCGTTGATTTGGATTTGGTAAGCAATCGTTGCAGCCAATACGTTGTTCGTTTCAAGAACGTCGGCGTAAATGGTTGCCGTGCCGGCCTTGATTGCCGTAACGACGCCGTCAGCGTCCACCGTCACGAGATCGGAATCGCTTGTGCGGTAGATGATGGTGGGGTTATCCAGGGCGGCCACAACGCGGTTCATGTACTTCTGGCCGATGACGATACCGGCAAACTGTACGGAACCGAAGCGTGCGGTCTGGAATGCCTTGGTGATGACAAAGTCGGTTTCTGTCGTCAGGCCCGTGTATTCGCCGATACCGACGACACTGACCGTAGCCGTTCCGGCATTGATATTATTATTGTAGAATACCAAATAATCCGTGCCTGCAACCAGGTTCTTACCCTCGCAGGTAACGTTAACTTCGGGCTTGAGCAGCAGGTTGGTATAGGTCTGTGCAGGGATGGGATCGACTGCCAGGATGCTTTCGGTCCAAACGGCCATCAGGGCCAGGTTGGACAGTACCTGCAGGTCGGCGTTCTCCCATTCTTCGGCCGACTTGATTTCACCCGTACCCATGTTCTTCCAGCCGACCAAAGAGCGGCCGGTGTAGGACAGCGTCGGGAAGTCTGCAGCCTTGACGGAGTAACCGGAAAGCTTTGTCATGGAATCGGAACCGGACGTAATCGTTGCACCGCCGGTGTAGAACGCGACGTTGTAGTTGATGGCCTGGCCGATAGAGAGCGTGTAGTAGAATTCGTTCACGCTCGGGATCTCGTAGTTGCAGTCGCTGCCGCTTGCCGTCACGCGTGCATGGACGATAACCGTCTTGCTGTCCATGTAGTTGGTCACGT
This sequence comes from Clostridiales bacterium UBA1770, assembly GCA_002315325.1. Classification (GTDB taxonomy): domain Bacteria; phylum Bacillota; class Clostridia; order Oscillospirales; family CAG-272; genus UBA1770. The sequence goes on along the minus strand of DCGU01000071.1, from coordinate 32,591 downwards.
TACCGTAAGCGTCAATCGTTGCAATGTCGGAAAGCGTTGCCGTTTCGTCGGCAATGGCTTCCAGCCAGTATTCAATGATGCCGTTGAAGACGTTGCCGTTTTCCGGCGTCATATCCAGACCGCTGCTCTGGTTGACAAAAGTCAGCGGGTTGGAATACAGCTGATGGAACAATACGCTTTGATACTTCAGCGAGTTGGTAAAGCCAACCTGCATCACGGCCTTTTCCACCGTGTACTTGATGGCGCCGTTATTGCCGGAGTCAACCAGCGTTACCGTGTAGTTGGTATCCGTACCCGTCTTACCGTTGATGGTGTAACCGTCGATGCGGATGTAGTACTCTCCGACGTCGGTCAGCGTGGTGATGAGGTCGGTACAGGACGCATCGGTGTAGGCGCGGATGACAACGGCCAATACGTCGTCATTCGTGATGCCGACGTTGGCAGCCTTATCGGTCTTGTGATAGGTGATATCCGTGATATTGGCGTTGTACTTGGAGGAAACGCTGTCTGCCGTAATCGTGACCGTACGTCTGTCCACCGTATAAACGGCGTTCGTCGTGTCGAACGTTACCTCGTAGTTGCCGTATACGTGGGATACGTCGGTATCCGTGGATACGGTAATGGTATATGCGCCGATATCGGTGCGGGTCGTCGCATCGGTCGTCAACTGACCGATCAGCGTGCGGATGGCGGCGATTTCATCGGCGAGTGTGCCGACGGCGTCAGCCGTGGTCAGCAGCGTGCTCGGCAGCACGGGTACTTCCCCGTAGGTGCCGTGTGTCGGGTTGATGACGACGGTGATGGGTCTGGGCGTAATCGTGTAGGTGCCGTTTACAAACGTCACGGTGTAGTTGCCGTTGGCGCTGACACCGGTGATGTCATAAGAGCCGACGGCGATACCGTTTGCCTTGGTCAGCGTAATCTGCAGGGCGCGGTTATCATAGTCGGTACCCGAGGTCACGGTCCAGTTCGTCTGGGTGACGTTGGGCTCTGCCTTGTTGTAAATCGCGGTTTGATCGCCGATGGTAATCGTGATGGGTGCGGGGGTAATCTTACCGTTGAACGTCTTACGGAACGTCCAGGTGTTACCTGCAACCGCATATGCGCCGGAGCCCGTACCGTACGTGTAGTCGGTCAGGGTTGCACCGTCGGCAAAGGTTACCACGTAGGTCACGATGATTTCGCGGCTGTTGCCGGCATTAACGTTGGTGTAGGAAGCAACGGCCTTGACGCCGAGCAATGCGGCGTCGCCTGCGGGCACGTTGGTCAGCGCCACAGCGTTGACAACGGCTGCATCCGTCTTATCGTAAACCTTGGTATCGGTGTACGTCGTGACGACGTCAATCTTAATGGGCGAAATGGTCACATCACTGCTGCCCACGAACGTGTTGTAGTTGGGCGCAACGATGGCGAACCAGTATCTGCCGGAATCGCCCACGTGCTTAACGTCGGTGGCCGTCGTGCTCCACAGCGTCACGTCGGTATAGGACGCGGCAGGCTGGGTTGCGGAAGGACGAACCGAGTAGTAAATCACGTACTTGTCAGCGGACAATGCCGTGCTGTTGACACCCAGGATGTTGCTGACAACAACGGCCTTGTGCGTTTCAGCGTCGTAAACGTGCTCGCCGTATCCCTGCGATGAGAAGCCCAGGGACTGGTCGTAGGGCTCGATGGTCAGGGTAAACGTTTCAACAGCGCCGTTGTAGTTGGTCGTCGTGGGAACGGTGGCGACAACCGTGTATTCACCGGCATTTGTCGGTGTTACGGTGCTGCCGTTAAAGGTGTAGGAAATCGGGAAGACGAAGGTGTCGTTCTTGACACCGGTTACACCCACCACATAGTAGGCGGGCAGAACTTCGGCACCGGAGTACGGCACTTTCAGCGTCTTGGGGATGGAGGTCGTCGGGTCTGCGCGGCTGATGGTCACGTCGCTGCAGGCAACGGAAATGACCTCGTAGTTGCCGGCATCGGCACCGCCCAGGGTGACGGCCGCCATATTGTTGACGGTCACGTTGTGCGTACCGACGTTAAAGTCGTCAACCGTTGCGTAGGTGGAACCTGCGGTTACGGTCAGCGTCAGCTCGTCACCGGCAATCAAATCCGTGGTGGTCAGATTGCTTGCGGCCATAATGGTCACGTACGCCTCGTGGTTGTACACGAAGTCGGTGGCCGATGCGCCGGTTACGGCAATCTGCTTCTTGGTGACGTTACCGTATTGGGTGACGTTCCAAGTGGCGGGAAGCGCTGCGGATGTGCTTTCCAAATTGTAGTTATTCAGTTTGGCAGCGTCCGTCAGCGTCGTAATCGTATAGACAACGGTGATGGTCTTGTTGGTGCCGACGTTCTTGTTGTCGAACGTGGCCGTTGCGCTGATACCGAGTTCGCTTGCAATCAGGGCGTTTTGTGCGGCACTGTCGGATTTCGCCGTGAGCGTCGTAGCGCTGACCGTCACGATATTGGTGGCGTCGTATACGCGCGTGTTGTTGTCCAGCTTGAGTTCGTACGCGGCTTTGACAATCACACGATTGATGGTAACGGTAAATTCGCCTTCCTTATTATTATAGTTGGGCGAAGTGACGCGGTAGTAATACGTGCCGCTGTCGGCAACGTCGGTCACCGTGGTAATGAGGTTGGTGTCGCTTGCACGGTCGGCCTTGGTTCTGTATACGGAAATCTTATACATGGAAGCGTCCAGCACACCGTTGTTGCCGTCGTTCGTCACGCCGGTCACGGTCAGGGCAGACAGGACGTCGTGGCCCTGGCCGTCATACGTGCCGGTGTAACCCGTTGCGTCGACGGTCAGGTTTGCGCGCTGCACGGTGACGTAAGCCGTCTTGGAGGCGGGTGCGTTGTAGTTACCGGAGGTCGTGGCAAAGGTTGCGGTTACCTTCACCGTGCCGTCGGCCACGTCGGTGGCGCTGACGTCATAGGTAACGGTTACCTGAACACCGTCCAAACCGGTCGGCAGCGTGCCGCCGATGACGGGATGGTGCGGTTTGCCGTCGTACGTCGGGGTGATATCCTCAAACGTGATACCGCTCATAACGTAGTCGGCCTTGACAATCGTGATGGTGGGTTGATCCACAAAGACGATTTCATAGAACTTGCCGTCGTCATCGCTGCTCAGGGTAATCCAGGTCGGGTCGATATACACGGAATAGGTGCCGGGAATCACGTCGGTAATCGTACCGTGCGCATTGGTTTTAAAGGACAGCACCAAATCGTCGCCGGCACACAGGTCGGTAATCGTCAGATTGCCGGATACTTTGACAATGGTTGAGTTGTTGTAGGGACGGTCGGTCACGCTGGCACCGTAAACGGTAATCTGACGCTTGGTAATGTCACCGACATACGTCTCGTAGTATTGATTTTCACTGCCTGCCACGGACTTCAGAGATACTACCTCGTAGTTTGTCGCGGTGCAGCCGGTGAACGTCAGCGTAAATGTAGTGGTAATATTGCGGTAATTACCGACACTCTTATCGCCATAGGCGGAAACGGCAGTCACGGTTACGTTTTCACCGTTTTGTACGCCGGTCACCTGGACGTTGGTCGTGGAGGCGTACTTGTTGCCGTCGTAAACTTTGTTCAGTTCCACGTCGGCACTCAGGTTCAGCTTAGCCTTGGTGATGACGGCCGTAACGGTTTCGGGCAATACGTACGGTGCGTGGTCATTGTCTTCCAGCTTCACGTAGTACGTGTAGCTGCCGACGTCCTTAATGGACGTTGCGGAGGCAACGGGAACACCGTTTTCAAAGGCGAGTACCCAACGCGGGTCATCCAACGCGGGTGCAGTAACGGATGCGTCGGTTTTCAGGATGACGTACAGGTTGGTCGTGGAGGTGACGTTACCGTCGCCGTTCGCGCCTTCGTAATTCAAACTGGACAGCAGTTTCGCACCCGAGATAACGGCGTGTGCCTTGCCGTCGTAAACGGCTACGTAGGGATACGCTGCACTGTTCAGCTTATCAAAGCCGGCTTTTTCAATCACCAACTTGAAAACAGTTTCGGCTTTATCGTGGTTGGTGTCGCCGTTATAAACAGCCTTGACGTAATAGGGTTTATCCGTCTTATCATCCAGGCGGTTGGTCGGCACAACGGATGCATCACTGCCGACTGCGGGAATTGAGCAGGCGGCATCCTGCCAGAAGGTGTAGGTGATATCCGTGACGGTTCCCTGTGCCAAAATCGTCTTGGCGGCGTCGTTGGCATGGACCTTGACGGCATAGTAACCGGATTCCACGGGTTTGGCGGAATAACCGGCCACCGTAACCAGCGGCAGGGTGAACGTGGGCGTTGCTTTGGAAATCGTCACGTCCGGCGTGAAGACGGAGACAACCTCATAGTTGGCATTCGTCGTGCCGGCGATTTCGATATTGGCGGGTTTGATAACGGCCTTGTAAGCGCCGACGTCGGTGGCGGAAATCGAGCCCGTTGTACCGGTCTTGAGCGTCAGGGTCAGGCTTTCACCGGCGACGATGTCGTTGAAAGTAATACCTGTATCCGTCAGCGTCACAATCTTGGTGCCGTCCCATACGCGGTCGTTGGCCGTGATGCCGCCGTTTACGTGCAGCTGATACTTGGTAATCGTACCGGGCAGCGTCTCGGTTGCCTCGCCGCTTGCAAAGGCAGCCGTCTTGGTCGTGCCGGCCGTGTAGGTGTAGTTGCCGGCCTGCGCACCGTTAGCGAAGTTCATGGTGTAGGTCACCGTGATCGTATTGGCGGCAGCCACGTTTTGGCTGTTGTATGCAGCGGATGCCGTTGCGGTGATCGTTTCACTGCCGGCTTCACCGGTCACGTCAATCGTGCCGATGGCGGCTGTCGTGTTGCCGTCATATACCTTGGTCGTGGTGATATCCGTATAGGAAATGACAACGTTCTTGGGCGTGATTTGAACTTTGACGGAGCCCTCGAATACGGCGTAGTTGTCCACCGTTACGGTGTAGTAGTACGTCTTGGAATCCGCCACGTTCTTCACGGTCAACACGAGAGAGTTAACGTCGGTCTTGGACGCGTAGAACTTCACCGTATACTTGGAGGTGTCGATGGTGCCGTCGGCAGCCGTACCCGAAACGACGAAGGTCGCGGGGGCGTGCGTTGCGGCATCGTAAACGCCGACGTAAGGCGTAGGCGTTACGGTCAGCGTGGCGGGCTTAATCGTCACTTTCACGACGATGGGGTCTGCCGCGTAGTTCTTGTTTTCATTCAGGGAAACCTGCAGGTAATAGGTGCCGGCTGCCGTGGGCGCGGGAATCTCGGTTTGGCAGGTCTGTTCTTTATAGAACTTGTAGGTCAAACCGTTGTTCTTCAGCGCGGTAATATCGGTAGCAACGGACGCATGGTCGTTGTTGTAGGTGGTACCCTTGGCCGTGAGTGTAATCGACTTGTAATCGGTGATGGTGGCACCGGTGTAGGTCTTTTCCAGATCGGTCTTGGTCAATACCAGCGTACGCTTGCTGACGGTAATATCGTTACTCTGGACAGCAACGACCACGTAGTTTGCTGCCTGTTCACCGGACAGCACGATGGAGTCATTGGAAATGGCAACCACGTAACTGCCGACGTCGGTGGACGAAATCGTACCGGAAACGTAGCTGCTGAGCGTCAGGACGACGTGGTCGCCGGGCACGATATTCGTTGTGGTCGGCGTGCCGTGCACTTTAATGACGTTGGTACCGTCGTATTCACGGTTGTCCGCCACCAAATCGGTAATGGTCAGGGGACGCTTTTGAATCACGCCCTTACCAACGTAGGTTGTATCATCAACAGCCGTTGTGCCGCTGATGGCCTTACCGTTGACGGTATAGTTGCCGGCAACGTAATCGGAAGACGTAACAATCGTGTAGGTCACACGAATATTATCCTTCTTTGACTGGCCGAAGAAGTATACTGCCGTGGCCGTCATACCGGTGATTTCATTGTTAATCACGTTGGTAAACGTAACGGTATTGGTGTCGAACAGGACGGTATCGTTGCCGTCGTACACCTTGGTCAGGTGCATACTCTCGGGGGCCGCGATAATATTACGCGGTGAAATGGTAACCGTGAAGTTTGCACTGGCCACATCGTAGTTGGGCACGGTAATCGTGTAGGTATACGTGCCGGAGTCAGCCTTATTCTTAACGGTCGACACGACCTCGTTATTGCTGTTCTTGATGGTCAGTACGTAATCGGTATCGCTGATATACTTGCCGTCGGCACCCTTGACGCGAATCACGGCGGGAGCGTGCGTTTGGCCGTCGTAAGTCCCGCTGTACCCGGTGATTTCAATCTCCAGTTTTGCCTTGGTGATTTCAAAGGCAATGGGGGCGGAATAGGACGGCAAATAGTTCTCGTCAGTGTTGTCCGCATTGTAGCAGGCAATCACGCAGTATTCACCGATATCGATGGGTTCCACGGTGGAAAGCTTATCAAGTTGTTCTTCGGGCAGCTTCCAAACTTGGTAGTCGGACTTCGTTGCAAAGTAGAACGTGACGTTCTTGTCATTCTTCAGTTCCAGCTCTGTGGACCCTGTGGTGGACTCGACGTTCGCCGCGTTCACCGAGGGCGTGAAGGTATAAATGCTTGCGTTCTTAAAGGTCTTATCACCGGGGGTTTTCAGCGCGGCGGAAACGGAAACGTCTGCCTTGGCCTTGGTGGTGTTGATCACCAAATTGGTCGAGGTGGCATAGGCGTTGGGCGTATCACCGCTTTCCAGCGTGACGGTCAGGCCGTCTGCCATACCGGTGAAGTAAATCGTCAATTCCACGACGTTAGCGTCGGTCGTGGTGGCAACCTTCACGGTAATCTTATCCGCGCTCAAATTGGCGGCATCGTACGTCGTCACGGGAGCCAACTCACCGTTGACACGGATGACAGCGTTCTTGTCGTACTGACCGCTGACCAAAACCTTCAGGGGAGCGTCGCCCAGGTTGGCGTCGATTTTCCAGCTGCCGTCGGCCTGTTTGTTCAGGTCGGGGTTAGCGTTATAATCTTCCTTTTCAACCGTTATGCCCTGGTTGGCTTTGAGCACGGTGACGACAACCGGCACCATGTTATCCGATTCGTAGTTGGCGCAGTTGGCGTCAACTTCCACTAAATACGTGTAGGGGATGATATTGCCCTTACCGTCGTACCGAACGTCGCGGTAGGTAATCGTCTCGGTCGAGCCGGCACCGTCCGTGGGGTCGATGACGTAATAGGTGTCCGTTTCGGAGGCGTCGGAACGGGTGGCAATCGCCTTGTAATACCGCAAAATAACGTCTTCAGGGTCCACATCCACCGGGACGCCGTCGCCGTTCTTAAACTTAGGCAGAGGCAAATCGTGGTTTTGGCCGTCATACGTGGCAGTGGGGTCATCGGGTGCATCCAACGAAAGCTTGGCTTTGTTGATTTGCAGCGTACCCGTCACCAGGGACGTGATCGTTGCGTAGTTCTTGTCCTTGAGCAGGGCGCCCACGTCAACCTTGACGGTATAGACACCGACGTCGGTGGGCGTCACTTCAAAGCCGCGCGCATTGTAGAAATGATAAATCAGTTGGGTATTGGTGGTGAAGGCGGATACACCGGCCTCATTAATCCAATTCCAAGAGCCGTCCAGCGTAATCTTGCTGACGTCGTACGGATTGCCCGTATATTCGGCAGCCGGCACGTTGACATCGGGCAGCGTGATATCCGTCATGGAAACGTTCCAGGTCACCGTTTCATAGGTGTTCCAGTTGTTGGGCCACATTAAGTTATCCTGCAAGCCGGAACCGATGTTGCCGGAATTAACAACGTATTCGCCGACGTTCAGGCCCAAGGCATTATACAACGTATAGGCATGCAGCCAATTATTGTTTAAGTAAACGTAAACTTTAACGTTAAGACCATCTTTTTCGTACTTGTAATCGCCCTCTTTAACGTCGGTACCGGAAACGGTATTGACGTTGGCAAAGTTGTAGGGCGTTTGGTACGTGCCGTTGTAGAAATTAAAGAGTTTGCTGTAATCCACAGCAGGAACGGCAACCTCTAATTTACGAATGCTCCACAAAACCGTACCGGTCGCTACGGTATCGGCCAAGCCCTCCCAGCGATAGTTTTGTCGATCTTTCAGTACAAATTCAGCAACGTAGTTGTAGGCGATCTTTTCCGTTTTCTCACCGCATACGGTGTACAAACTCGTGTCGGCATACGGCGTTCTGTCGGCACCGTTATACGTCAAATTGACCGATTTGGGCAACTGTACGGGCGCCTTGTCTATGGTCACCGTGACCGTGAAATGATGTGCTTCGGCTCCGTAGGTGTCGTTTTGAATCGCCACGTTAAACGCATAAGTACCCGCATTGGTAACGAGGTCGGTAAACGAAATGATATTAAAGTCATCGGCATCGTCATTTAGCGTAATCTTCGCTTTTTCAACGCCGTTCAAGGATACGGTTACCGTTGATTTTCTGGGGACGTTCGTCATTTTGAAGCCGTGAGCATTCCCGTCATATACAGCGTTGTCCGGAATAAACTCAATCAAGTCCAAAGACGGCGCAGCCAACGTAAAGTCGTGTTCCAGTGTTACCGAAACAGTTTCTCCATTGCGTTGGATATCAGTGACGGTACACTTTGCCGGCAGATTCGTATAGGAGGCAATACCAACGCCGTCGGTGTTGTATTTGCCGTCATTCCAGTACAAAGCCGTCTCGCCATCGTAGCGTGCAATCAAGTTGAATTTCTCATTATCGTACGTCAACGTGAAGCGGACTTTGCCGTTTACAGTGGGCACGTCGCTGGCAGCGAGACCGTCCCAAGACACAAGACCACCATTGTTGTAGTAAACGGGGGCGGATACGGAAATGCCATTGGGGAGATCGCTCAGGGATGCCTGAATCTTTTTCTTGGCAGTCGTACTTTGCAGGGTGTTGTTAAAAATGATATCTTCCAGGGAGATATCGTCACGCGTTACGTCAACGTAAACGGTGAGCTCGACGGGTTTGAAATAGTCGACACCATTGCCGTCAGCCGTGAACAGGGCGGTAAAGCCGCGTTTGCCCTCCGCACCGGCCAGGGACTGCGTGGGATCGGCCCACTGCAGGTTGCTGACACCCAGGTCGATGTCGGCCAGCGTCTGGGAGGTCGTGCCCTTCAGCGTCATGGGCACGTAAGCAATCGCGTACTGCTTTGCACCGGTATTGGCCGGGTGATTGACGCGGTAGCAGGCAAAGTCAACGTAGTACACGTTGTACGCCGTGAACGGTGTGGAGTATTTGACGTTGTTCACCGTAACGGAGTAGTTGGTTTCGGAGGCCTTTTTGGTACCCTCGATCACCTGACCGATGGGAACGTTGGTATAGCTTGCTTGGGCGGCAGCAGCCAGTTTGTCATATTCGGTGGCCGTCTTAAAATCGGTACCGTAGTAGCACAGCACGTAGTCGCTGCGGCTGGCCTGATTCATATTGTTGTACTGGTACAGGGAAATATAGGACTGTCCGCCGTCCTTGGTAAAGCGCTTGTAATAGTTGGCCTTTTCGGCGGCAGAGAGCTTTTGGTAATCGGCTTCCGTAATGAAACCGGTCTTATAGTGCAGCGTGCCGGCATAATATTCGTGATGCAGCGCATCGGTATTGCCGGTCTCGGTCTTAAACTCGTAGCCCGATTCGGTACAGGGGGTGGTCACGCGCTGCCCTTCCCCATCGATGGCATATCCATCGGCATCCACGCCGATGGCGGTATTAATCTTACCGCGCACACACTTGTGGGAGAGGTATTCACCGGTCACACAGTCGGCGTCGTACACCGTTTCGTCGCCGTACATGTGGCCCAGCGCCGGAATGTTTTCCGTCAAGTAGTAGGTACCTGTACCGGTGGTTGCCTTGACGTATACTTCATAGCGGTAGTTACCGTTCTTGGTACAGGTCGGATAGGTGGTGGAAATCAGCGTCGTTTTGTATTCATCGATACCGCAATAATAGGTATCGTGGTTTTTGAACTTGTCAGCGGGGTTATCCAGGTTGGAATTGCTGACCCAGCCGGTCACGTAGGTTAAACCTGCCGGGAACGTCAGCGTGGTCATCATTTCCGATTCCTGATATTTATCTTTTTCAACCTGCGTCAGGGCGTTATAGGCGCTCTGTTCGATATATTTATAATATTTGTCGCCGACCTTGACGTACGTCTTCTGATCTTCCGAGGTTTGCTGATAGTAGGCATACTCGGGCAGCCAGGTTTCATCCGTGGTATCGTAGTACACAAAAATGCCGGTACCCAGCTGCAGGTCGGTCGAGCTGGAGAAGGCGTTGGTTTCAAACTGACCGAAGGCCGCCGTACCCAGCGTCAGCTTCTTGCCGTCGACCAGTGCGGGCATGAACGTCTTGTACAGATGCATGTTATTGGCAAAGGCGCTGTCACCAATGGAGATTTTGGTGGCATTGTTAAAGGTCACCGTTTGCAGCGTCTGATATGCATCTCTGTTCTTATTGCTGACGTAGAAGCAGGCGGAACCGATGGTGACGTTTTCCGCCTTGAAGGCAAGGTCTGCCGGCAAATAAGAATGGTTGTAGAACGCATAGTCACCCAGCGTAATCGTACCCGTGGTTTGGATATCCAGGTCGACAATTGGGGTCGAGGAGAACGCATGGGTCCCCGTCGTGAAGGACGTCATAGCCTCCACGTGCAGTTCCGTCACGTTCGCAGATGAGAATGCATAGGACGCCACTGAAACCGTCAGGGGGGAGGAGAACGTCAAGGAGCCCAACGACCCTGCCGCATAGAAGGCATAGTCACCGACACTCATCAGCGTCTCGGGGAAGGTGATACCCGACATTTTCAATCCCTGGCGGTAGAAAGCATACGCGCCGATGGTTTTCAGTTGGGAACCTTCCTCAAACGTGATGGATTTGATTTTATTGTACGCCGTCATCTGCGTTTTGTCGCCGACGGTCTCAACGTTACCCGAAATCGAACCGCCGGATACGGAACCGTCACGGCGGATGGTGTTGCCGCACAGGTATGCCGAGAAGGCAAAGTTGCCGATGGATGTTACGTTCTTCGGGATCGTCACGGTCTTCAACGACGTGGCTTGGAAGGCAGCGGCGGGAATGGCCGTTAAGGAAGTGTCAACCAAATTCACGTCTTGCAATGCAATACAGTCGTTGAACGCATAGCTGCCCATGGAAGTAAGGCGGTTACTGAACACAACTTTTTTCACCTTAACGGCGGATTCGAACGCATAGGCGCCGATGGAAGTCACGCCGCTAAGATCCAGCGTACCATCCGTCACGCCGGACCCCGTCAGGGCATACGCGCCGCGGAAACATTCACTGCCGATGGAAACGTTTGTCCCCAGTTTCAACGTCTGCAAGGCCGTGTTTTTATAAAAAGCTTTGGTTCCGATACTGACGTTATCACCGATTTCAAGCGTCGTGATTCCGCGATTGGCAAAGGCCGTTTCACCAATGGTTCCCTGTTGGGATGCGGAACCGCTGCCGATTTTGACAGTAGTCAGGTTGGAGCGCGAAAATGCAGATTTACCGATGGATTTGACGGTATTCTTCAATCCGTCGGCCGGGTTGATATCACCGATAACAAGGTATCCGTAAGTATCGGCACCGCTGATATCCTTGCCGTCACGTAATTCGGTAAAGGCATAATCCCCAATGGTAATTTCACCCTCAAACATCGTACCGATGTGACCGAATTGTAATTGATCGGATTCCGAGAATGCATAATTACCGATGTGACCGACGCGGGACAAATTAATGGATTGCAGTTCGGGACACTGGCCGAAAGCGTAGTCCCCGATAGAGGTCACGCTCATCGGGATCTCGATCTTTTGCAAGTATTTCGTGTCATAGAAAGCATAGTCACCGATGGCAGTTACACCGTCGGCAATATAGATTTCGTTAAAATTCACGCCGTGTTTCTGCCACGGTGCTCTTCCATCTTCGGTTTTGTCGTAATCCGGGATTGCCAAACGGGTTTTCGTGGTATCCGTCGCACTGACCGGTTCAATAATCAACACGTACCCTTGTTGCTGTTTCCCGTATTCATACGTAACTGCAGAATACTGCAAATCCGTATTAGAAATAGGGTTTGTGTAAACTGCAAGAAGTTTCGGTTGATCCCCATTTGCAAAAATAAGCTTTTTGGACTCGAAAACTTCATCGTCTATTATTAAGGTTGTGATTTTAATGACGGGAATTGCCGGATGGAATTCATCGTCTTCCCATCCCGTATCTACCGGACCGGCAGGATCGGCAAAGGCCGAAGTGATGAGCAAAGTTGCCCCGGTACCTACCATAAGCACCAGAGCCAAAACAACGACCCAGATACGCCAAAAACGCGGCAGTATCAGTCTTGCTGCGGTCGATGTTTTTGCAGCCTGTGAAAAGGGGTTCTTTTTCATTGCAGTGTGCGCCGACGCTTCCATTCGTCGGCACCTCCTCCTTTTTTATTTGACTTGATTTTTCTTTTTTCCTTTTTAAAATGAGCTTTTGGGGTAATATATGTAAACTCGGGCGGGTTTATTGTGCATGGAAAGCACAACGAAAAAACGCCCCCGAGGATAAATCATCTTATTATATCATATAAATTAGTAAATAACATACGGATAAACGCAAATTATATTTTTTTTAATATTTTTATATGTAAACCAGTTCGCTGCAGCCGCAGGAATGGTTTTCACACAAAAAAATACGGTGCAGCCGAAATTATTTCGGTTGCACCGTACGTATAGATTGGCGCTTTTTACGTCGCCCTCATTTTCTGGATTCGAGGTATGCCGCAACGTCCCCCACCGTGACGAAGTTAATCAGTTGATCGTCCGGGATGACGATACCGTGCTCTTCTTCCACGGTCATCAGCAGTTCCAAAATATCCAGGGAGTCGGCGCCCAAATCTTCCTTAATGCGGGAGGTAGGCAATACTTCCTTATCCTTAATATGCAATTGCTTTATCAGAATCTCTTTCAACGCTTCAAACATGGTCGTTTTCCTTTCCTACGTTATAATTTTGCCGACGGCAATGCGCACAGGGCCGTTTCCATGACGGGGTTGAGCTGCGACGCGCTCATTTTGTAGGCCTGTTCGATGCACTTGTCAACGGCAACGGCGTTGGAGGAGCCGTGCCCCTTGACGATGAGGCGGTTGGTGCCCAGCAGCACGCTGCCGCCGTAGTTGTGATAGTTCATAAACTCTTTTTCCTGCATGAACATTTTGTACATCAGCCCCGCACCCATTTTGTAGAGCAGGCGTTCGCCGATATCCCGTTTGAGCTTCTTGAGCAGCTCCATGGCGGTCCCCTCGGTCGCCTTAATCAGCACGTTGCCGGAAAAGGCATCGCAGACCACCAAATCGTATTTGCCGGACAGCAAATCGCGGCCCTCCATATTGCCGACAAAGTTGATGCCGGGCGTGTTCGACAGCATCTCATACGCGCACCTATGCAGATCGTCGCCCTTATCGGCCTCCACGCCGACGTTGAGCAGCGCCACGCGCGGGTTGGCAATGCCGTACACCTTTTGCAGGTATAAACTGCCCATTACGGCGTATTGCTGGAAGTAATCGGGCTTACAATCGAGGTTGGCGCCGCTGTCGCAAATGCCGACGATACCGCCGTTCATGGTCGGCAAAATCGGGCAGAACGTCGGGCGCTGTACGCCGCGCAGCCGTCCCACGCGCAAGGTGCCTGCTGCCACGATGGCACCTGAGGAACCCAGCGTGACCAGTCCCGCCACGCTGTCGTCTTCCCGTAACAGGGAGATGCCGCGCATCATGGAACTGTCGCGTTTCTGCCGTATGGCATCGGTGGGTTTATCGTCGCAGGTGATGACGTCGGGCGCATGCAAAACCGTATACCGGCCGGTCATTTCGGGGTGTTTTTCCGCCAAGGGGCGTATCACCGTTTCGTCGCCGGATAGGATGACGTGCAGGTCGCCAAAGCGGGTAAGTGCGCGTGCGGCTCCGTCCACGACGGCCGCCGGGCCTTTGTCCCCGCCGAAGCAGTCGACCACGATTTTGGTGACGTTTCCCGTTTGCACCGGCATCGTTTGCGTTTGGTGCGCGCCGAAGCCGATTTTATTTTTTAATGACTGTGCGATACTCATACCGTCAGTTTCCTTCTTCGTTGGTTGTCGATGCAGACAGGACCTTGACGTAGGAGCGGCGGCGTTTGTGCTGCCGTGCGTCAAAATGTTTCCACATATTTTGAATATCGAAATTATTTTCCAGATTGAGATTGGTCTCGGCATACTGTACGCCGGGTTTATTCAAATCTTGGAACAGCCCCACCAAAATGGCGGTTGACACGCCGCGGTTGGCATATTTTTCATCGACGCCGATCAGCCCCAGGTCAATGACCTGCGGGTGCTTTAAGGCACGCAGGGTGCGCAAAAGGGTCAGGGGCGTCAGGTGCCCGCCGCGCGTCTGCATAGCCTTGGCCAGCGAGGGGAAGCAAACGCCGAAGCAAACCACCTTTTCGTTTTCATCCAAAATGGCGCTGACGAAATTGAGGTTGATAATCAGTTTAAAGTTGTCCAGCATCAATTTGCGCATGCCGGGCGTGAACGGCACGGTGCCGTACAGCTGTACGTAACTGGAATCCAGCAGCTCGAAAATGCCGTCGGCATATTTATCCAGGAATTCTTTGGTCGTTTTGGCCGTATGGAAATGCAGATTATACCGTTTCATGACGAAATCGGACATTTTCTGCATACGTTCCAAATCCGACGTATCGGCCGGGGAGCGCAGCTGGCTTTCCAGCCAGTCGACCTCCTTGGCATAGCCGCAGGCCTCGATCAATTTGCCGTAATAGGGGGCGTTATACTGTTCCTCGAACGTGGACAGCTCGTCAAAGCCTTCGACAAGTAAACCTTCGCGTTCCAGGTCGGAAAAACCGAGCGGCCCGCAAACCGTGTCCATCCCCAGCGTCGCGGCCCAGTCTTCCACAGCACCGAACAGGGCGTGCGCGACGTCGACGTCGTCAATGGCGTCAAAACGCGTGAAACGAACGCGGCGTTCGCCGTTCTTTTCATTGGCGGCTTTTTGTAAAATGCCGCTGATGCGCCCTACCATAACGCCGTTGCGATAGGCGTTAAAATACACGGCCTCACAGGTGTCGTAATAGACGTAGTCGGGACGGAATATCTTCTTCTCGTCCGCATACAACGGCGGGACGAAACAGGCATTGCCCCGATACAAACGCAGGGGGTAATTCAGAAATTCTTTTTTTTCACGCGCGGTTTTGACCTCGCGTACAACAATATCTGCCATAACTGAACAGGTGCGAATCAGCGGTGAATTGCGTGGAAAGTAATGCCGACACCGTCGGGTCCGCAATGGGAGCCCGCCGTCGGATTCACCGCGTGAATGGTGATATTTAAATTGGGACTGATACGCGCACGCAGCATCTCCTCAACCGTTTTTGCCACTTCCGGCGCATCGGTGTGACCGATGAAGATCGGATGGCTTTCCAGGTCGTCACCAAGGTCCGCAACGTACTGTACCAAGCGCTCCAGGGCCTTGGCATGGCCGCGTTCCTTGCCGATGCTGACCATCTTCCCTTCCTCACTCATATAGATGATGGGACGAACGCCGAGCAGGTTACCCATAGCGGCAGTCAGGCCGCTGACACGACCGCTGCGGCCGAAGAATTTCAGGTTGTCGACGTAGAAGTACATGGCGTAATGATCCACCTCGGCTGCTGCCCAGTCAACAATTTCCTGCGGCGTTTTACCGGCCAAAACCATCTCGCCGATTTCAGTGGCAATGAGCGCGGATATCGTGGTGATACCCTTGGTATCCACCGCGTAAAATCTGCGTTCCGGATATTTTTTCAGCAGCACGTCCAATGCGTGTCGCATGGCTTCAAAGGTCATGGTCATGGCCGCGGAGAAATGCACGTACAGGATATCCTGCCCTGCGGCAAAGATCGGCTCGAAGTAGGAGAAGTATTGGTCTTCACCGATGCCGGCCGTGGTCGGGATGGTGCCGGCACGCAGCGTGTCGTAAAACGCATGGCTGTCAAACGTATCGAAATCGACGTACGGATAGACGGTTTTCTCGTCGACGGCGTACGGCATACTGATGAGTTTATAGCCGTATTTCGCGCAGTCTTCCGGCGTCATGTCGGTGTCACTGTCAGTGAAAAGAACAAAATTCTCCATAATTATCCTCCTTGCCGCTTTTGGCGGCTTTAATCACAATGAATAATAAATGTTTTGCCAAAGGAAAAATAGTGCAGAATGGACGAAAACGGCGTTCGCACAAATGATTATGCGTCGGTTCATTTGAGATTTGCTGAATAGTGAACTCCTTCCACCGCTGACGCGGTCCCCCTCCCCCGTCGGTGGAGGCATAGGGAAACGGCGGCGGTCTGTGCATTTTTCGAATACCGATAGAGCCGAAGGAAAAATAGTGCAGAATGGACGATAGCCTAGCGTCGCCGTACTGGGTACGGCAGTCGACGGCTAGCGTTCATAGCACAAAACGTTACAATAGATGGAAGTTTTGCCCGACACGGGCAAAACTAATCCTTAGAACTGCGAATAATAAGCTTAAAAAGAAGGTAATTCAGCGTCCCAAAAGACCGTTTCGTTTTGTGCGGTCTGTGCATTTTTCATAAGGCTCATTATTCCAAAATTAACGCGTATCGATATATCGGCATTCCGCCGGGTGCCGTAATAACTTCAGCGCACGGGCAGGCCTCTTGCAGGGCGGCAAACGCGTCTTCAGCGTCCTGTGCCGACGTTTCCAGGCCCGGCAGGGCGATGACAACGTCACGCGATGCGGCGTCCAGCGCCTGCACCAGCTGTGCCAGCGCTTCTTCCGGCGTATCGGCCGCGCAGAGTACGTCCTCGGTTTCGGCATCATAGCCGATAAACTGCCCGGGCTGCAGTGAAAATCCGTTCTGTACGGCCTGTCGGGAAACGGGGGAAACAAGTCCCGTCACAACGCCGTCCATACCGTCGATACATCCCTGTACCACGGTTTCTTCGTCGCCGGAGGACACGTCCAGCATAGAGAGTGCCGCGTACCCTGCGCCGATGCTCTTGGTTTTTATAACGCGCACGTGGGCCTTTTGGTATAGTGCCGCCGCCTGTTCGGCCGCCATAATAATATTGCCGTTATTGGGAAAGACCAAAATCACGTCGGCATTCACGGTTGCAAATGCAGCCAGGAAATCCGCCGTACTGGGGTTCATGGACTGCCCGCCGTCAACCACGGCGTCGGCGCCCGATTCACGGAACAGGTTTTGGATGCCCTCGCCTGCCGCAACGGCAACCGTTGCAAACTGTTTGTGCTTGACAACGGGACCATCAAACAGGGCCCCGTAGGTATCGTCGTTTTGTTTTGCCGCGGGTTGTGCCGGTGCCTGTGCCTCGCTGTGCTGCAACGTCATATTCTCCACCTTCAGGGTTAGGAACTCGCCGTATTTCTGCATCTCGTTCAGAATCTCGCCGGGATGCATCGTGTGCACGTGGGCCTTCAAAATCGACCCGTCGACGAAGCAGACGACGGAATTGCCGTGCTCGTTCAAAAAGCGAGTGACGGGCCCGACGTCAAACGCGTTGATATCCGTCTTGGCAGACTGCAGACGCAGTAAAAACTCGGTGCAGTAGCCGTACGTCAGGGTATCGTCCGTGCCGAATAAAGACAGGTCCGTTTTGACGGGCGCATGCTCGGATGCAGCCGCATCGGTTTCTTCAACCGCCGCATCGCCGCGTAAAACGGCCTGCATGCCGCGTACAATGCACAAAAAGCCCGCACCGCCGCTGTCCACCACGCCGGCCTGTTTCAAAACTTCCAGCAGTTCGGGCGTATGATCCAGCGCCGCGCGCGCCGCCTCGATATATACGTTGAACCATTCGTCAAACGTCAATGCCGCATTGGCCTGCAGCACTTCAACCGCGGCCTCGGCCGAACAGCGCATCACAGTCAGCACCGTGCCCTCCACGGGTTTGGATACGGCCGCGTAGGCTTCCTTCACGCCGGCCGTCACGGCAGCGTTCCAGGCCCCCACGTCCGCATTTTGTGCGCCGTGCAGAGCCTTGGCAATGCCGGCAAAAAAGCGGGACAAAATGACGCCGGAGTTGCCGCGTGCGCCCAACAGCATACCGTGTGCCGCCGCCTCTGCAGCTGCACCGATTGCGTTGTCAAGAGGCGCTTCGGCCCCGCCGGAGATTGTCATATACATATTATCACCCGTGTCGCCGTCCGGCACGGGAAAAACGTTCAAATCATTGATGCTGTCACGATGCCGGCGCAATTCCGCAGCGCCGCCGCGCACCATGGCAAGATAGACGGTCCCGTCGAACGCGGTAAGCGCGTTCGGCACGTTTATAACGTTGTTGCCTGCATTCATTTCATTCACGGTTTTTTCTGTCGATTGATTCATCTCGGGGATATTCCTTTCCGCAACGTTACCGTATGGTATTATAGACCCATGCGCATTATTTGTCAACGAACAACTTCGTCACACAGACGGCACGCAGCCGCGTCGCCTTATTTCCCATCCTCACCGATCGAGTCCTGCCGCAGTGGGGATGTCCGCGCACGTTGACGGCTTTATTGTAACAATCGGTACGGGAAAGTGCAACCGACGGCTTCGGCGTTTCCTTCTACCGCTCTTTGGCGTCTTTCTACTCGGTAGAATGGCACTCTACCGACAGTAGAATGGGTAAAATTCACACGTTCAATCGGTAGAGTGACGCCCCGGTGCGCAGTTTCCGCCCCGATGCAGTCAATTTTCTATTGTAGATTATTCAAAACTATGTTATACTATTGTGGATTATTTTATATTATTTGTGCGCGTATATTATAGGAGGTGAGGGTATGGCTGCGGAAAAAGCCGAAAACACGGCCAAAACGGCATCGTCTGCAAACCGAAAAGCGTATAAGCTCTACTCACCGCTGCCCGACCTGCCGCTGCACAAAACCTGGGCCGAAATCGACCTCTCGGCATTGACGCACAACTACAACGTTCTGCGCCGACTGCTGCCCGCCGACACGCGGCCGATGGCCGTTGTCAAAGCCGACGCCTACGGTCACGGCGCCACCGCCTGCGTCAAAGCCCTGCTGGACGAGGGCTGCGATTTCTTCTGCGTTTCCTGCATCGACGAGGCACTCCCGGTCCGTGAAGCCGTGCGCAATGCCGGCAGGCACGCCGACATCCTGATCCTGGGATACACCCTGCCCGAACAGGCGGAGGTCCTGGCCGCCAACGATATCATCCAAACTGTTTTTTCCGAAACGTATGCCGAATCCCTGGCACACGCGGCACGCCGCGCCGGCGTCAAAGTCCGTGTGCACGTCAAGCTGGATACCGGCATGAACCGCCTCGGTTTTACCGTGCAGACGCCTGTGCAAACCGACGCCGCCGTCGATGAAATCCTACGGATTGCGCGCGACGACACGCTGGTCATCGAGGGCATCTTTTCCCATTTTGCCACGGCGGATGCCGACGGCGATCCCGACGACACCGGCGCAGCCCCCGACGGTTCGCTGACGCAGCGTCAATACGAACGGTTTGACACCACCGTCAAAGCGTTGGAACAGGGCGGCCTTTCCATTCCCTGCAAACATATTTGCAACAGCGCCGCTGCCGTGCGGTATCCCGCATACGCTGCCGACGCCGTGCGTTTGGGCGTCTTATTGTACGGCGTCAATCCGCTGTCCGGCGGCCGCGATTTGCATTTGCGGCCCGTGATGCGGTTGTGTACCGTCGTTTCCCACCTCCACGTGCCTGCCGCGGGTGAAACCGTCAGCTACGGTGCCGCCCACAAATGTTCGGGCGAGCGCACGCTGGCAACGCTGCCTATCGGTTATGCCGACGGCTTTGTGCGCGCCTACGCGGGTGCCTGCGTCACGGTCTGTACGGCAGCCGGTCCCGTTTCGGTACCGCTGGTCGGCCGCATCTGTATGGACCAATGCATGGCGGACGTCACGGGCCTGCCCGTGCGTATCGGTGACCGCGTCGTGCTGTTCGGCGATAACCCCGCACAGCTGGATGCCCTGGCCGCACGTGCCCATACCATCTCCTACGAATCCCTTTGTCTTGTCTCCGCGCGTGTGCCGCGCATCACCATCGCCGACGACCGCAATACGGCGTCGTCCGCCACCATATTCACCGGAAAGGATTAATGAACCTCTATGACGTTTTCCCTTTTTCTCGACGTGCTGCTTGAAACGGTTGTCGACACGCTGAAAATCGCCCCCATCCTCTATTTGACCTATCTCATCCTCGAATACATCGAGCACAAGGCCTCCCATAAAACCGACGCTGTGCTGGAAAAAGCCGGCCATATGGGCCCCCTGTTCGGCTCGCTTTTGGGTTTAATTCCCCAATGCGGATTTTCGGGTGCCGCTGCCGGCTTTTACGCCACCCGCACCATCACACTGGGTACGCTGGTAGCCGTGTTCCTGGCCACCTCCGACGAGATGCTGCCCATCCTGATTGCCTCGAACGTGGGTGCCGGCACCATCTTCACCATTTTGGGCATCAAACTGGCATCCGGTTTGGCAGTCGGATTTCTGATTGACCTCTTGCATCATCCCGACCATCATAAACACTGTGACGAGCACGGCGACGACTGTTTGCACGAGGAGATTCACGAGCTGTGCCACAGCGAGCATTGCAAATGCGAGGGCAAAAATATCTTTCTCGCCGCTCTGATTCACACCGCCGAAACGATCGGCCTGATTTTCGCCGTTTCCCTGCTTCTCGGTCTCGGCTTCGAGTGGGTCGGCGAGGACCGTCTGTCCACGCTGTTCACGGCGCGTCATTTCCTGGGCGAAGCCATCGCCGCTTGGATGGGGCTCATCCCCAACTGCGCCGCATCGGTCTTGATCACCGACCTGTATACGAACGGCGTCATCGGCATCGGTCCCCTGCTCTCCGGCCTTCTGGTTAACGCCGGCGTGGGCCTGCTCGTGCTGTTCCGCTCCAATCGTAATTTGAAAGAAAACGTAAGAATCGTCTGCATTCTGCTCCTTGCCGGCTTCGTCATCGGCTCCGGCATCGGCTTTATTCTGTAAACTGTAAACACCGAACTGTAAACTGTAAGCTATTTCAAATCCTGTACGGGAGGTCGTTATGGCCCATAACGAACAACTGGCCGACATTTTGCGTCCCGCGTCCTTCAACGACATCGTCGGGCAGGACGCCCTGTTCGGCCCGCGCGGCACCGTCCGGCGCATGCTGGAATCCGGCCGCATGACCAATATGATATTCTACGGTCCGCCCGGGACCGGCAAGACGACGGCAGCGTCGGTCATTGCCGCGCAGTCGGGCATGGTCTTCCGCAAGCTCAACGCCACGTCGGCATCCCTGGCCGACGTCAAGGCCGTCATTGCCGAAACCAACACGGTGTTTTCCACCGGCGGGTTGTTGTTATACCTGGACGAGATTCAGTATTTCAACCGCAAACAGCAGCAGTCGCTGCTGGAATATATGGAGGACGGCCGCATTACGCTGATTGCCTCCACCACGGAAAATCCGCACTTCTACGTCTACAACGCCATCATTTCCCGCTCGTCGCTGTTCGAGTTCAAACGCGTCGCCCCCGCGGCCGTCGTACCCGTTTTGCGCCGCGCATTGGATTATTTGAATAAAAGCGCCGGGGACAAAGCGCCCCGCACGGCCGACGACGAGGTACTGGCCTACGTCGGCAAATGTGCCGGCGGCGACGTGCGCCGTGCCGTCAATCTGTTTGAAAACGTCTTCTTTGCCACCGACGAAGGCGCCGCCTGCGAAAGAGAAACCGTGGACGCTTTTTCCAGCCCCATCGGCAACTTCAACGACGACGCCCACTACGACCTGTTGTCCTGCCTGCAAAAGTCCATCCGCGGTTCCGACCCGGATGCCACAGCCTTCTACGTGTCCAAGCTGCTCTCGCTGGGCGAGCTCAATTCGCTGTGCCGCCGTTTGCAGGTCATCGCGTCCGAGGATATCGGGGCGGCCTGGCCGCTGGCCCCCATGCTGACGCGCGCCTGCTGCGAATCGGCCCGCGAGCTGGGACTGCCCGAGGCCAAGATTCCCTTAATCAACGCCGCCATCCAATTGGCAACGGCGCCCAAATCCAACGCCACGTACCTGGCCATGCACGCCGCCGATGCGGATATCGAGCAGGGCCTGGGCAACGACGTACCGGTGCATCTGCAAAGCCCGTTGTTTAAGGGATACAAGTACCCCCACGATTACCCCAACCACTACGTTGCGCAGCAGTATCTGCCGAACGACCTCAAGGGTAAAAAATATTACGTTCCCGGCGAAAACAAAACCGAACAGGCGGCCGCCGCCTATTGGGACGCCGTCAAGGGCATTAAAAAGCCGACGGACGAGCCGAAAAAGTAAAAAGTTTCACAAAATAAACACGCCACCCCCACACTCGCGCGATACTATTAATTTGTAAACCTATATCTCTACGATATACAAGGAAAGGTAGGTCTATCCTCCATGATTAAAATCGAGCACCTCGTCAAAAATTACGGTACGCATTGTGCCGTTGATGACATCAGTTTCCAGGTGGAAACCGGAGAAATCGTCGGCTTTTTGGGGCCGAACGGTGCCGGCAAATCCACGACGATGAACGTACTGACCGGCTATCTGTCCTCCACTTCCGGCAACATCGAAGTGGACGGTGTGGACGTCTTGAACGACCCGCTGGCCGTCAAGAGCAAAATCGGGTATCTGCCCGAAATGCCGCCCCTCTATCCCGATATGCGCGTTTGCGAATATCTCAATTTTATCTACGATTTGAAAAAGTGCACGCAGCCGCGTGAGGAACATATCAAGCAGATTTGCGACGTTGTCAAGATTAACGACGTCTACCGCCGCATTATCGGCACCCTGTCCAAGGGCTACCGTCAGCGTGTCGGCATTGCGCAGGCGCTCATCGGCAATCCGTCGGTCATCATCTTCGACGAGCCGACCGTCGGCCTTGACCCCAAGCAGATCATCGAAATCCGCCACCTGATTCGTTCGCTGGGCAAGGACCACACGGTTATCCTGTCCACGCACATCCTGCAGGAGGTACAGGCCACCTGCGACCGTATCGTCATCATCAACAAGGGTAAGATCGTCGCCGACGAAAAGGCCGAGAACATCTCCCGCGTGGTGGCCGATAACCGCCGCTTCCACGCCAAGATCTGCGGCCCGCAGAAGGACGTGCTGAATATGCTCAAGTCCCGCCCCGGTATCGCCTATTGTGAGGCGCTGGCCGAACGTGACGGCGACGCTGTCACCTATTTGATTGAAAGCGAGCCCGGCACGGATATCCGTAAGAACCTGTTCTACACGCTGGCCGAACGCAATTGGCCGCTCATCGGTCTGGAAGCGCAGGGTATGAACCTGGAGGACATCTTCTTAAACGTCGTCAACCTGTCCGATAAGGAAGAAGAAAAGCCGACGCGCTACAAGTCCGCGCCCCGTCCCGAACGTAAAAACGGCCGCATCAGCGCCGAGGCCGAACTGGCCGGCGGTTTGGTGGCGCAGGCCGCCGAAAAGCGTGCCGAAGAGCAGCCTCTCCTGCAAAATGACGACAATGCCGCCGCTGCCAACGACGACCGCGCCTGGGACAGCCACGGAAAGGAGAACTAAACACTATGTTTGCGATTTATCGGAAAGAACTGCGTTCCTTCTTTATTAACCCCATCGGGTATATTTACTGCGGCGTATTCCTGGTCTTTGCCGCGCTGTGCTGCTGCTACACCACGATTATCAACAAAAGCTACAGCACCTCGACCTACTTCACCACCATGCTGTACGCCTTCGCGGTCCTGCTGCCGCTGCTCACGATGCGTTCCTTTGCCGAGGAACGTAAAATGAAAACGGAACAGCTGCTCCTGACCTCCCCCGTCACGATTACGGGTATGGTCTTCGGCAAATTCCTGGCCGCTATGACGATTTACGTCGGCTCCATGGTGCTGTCTCTCATTAACCTGATTCCGATTTACGTACTGGGCGCTGAAGAGCGCGGTGCCGCCGACTACCTCACGGCGCACATCGGTCCCTATACCCCGCAGGTACTGGGCCAATTCTTCGGGCTCCTTTTGCTGGGCGCCGCCTTCCTGGCCGTAGGTATCCTGATTTCCTCCATGGCGGAAAACCAGTTGTCCGCCGCCGTCATTACCATCGCCGTCAACCTGGGCCTGCTGTTGGTGAACATCATCAACAACGCCACCGACAGCGACGGTGAACAGCTCATCACGTCCTACCCCGTCCGTTTCGTCTTCAACTGGGTGTCCGTTTTGGACAGATACGCCGTCTTTGCCAGCGGGCAATTTGACTTAGCGGCGTTTATCTACTTTGCATCCATCGCATTCGTTTTCCTGTTCTTAACCATCCGCGTTTATGAGAAACGCCGTTGGTCCTGAACGTTAGGAGGTACAACATCATGGCTTTTAACGTGAATAAATTAACCAACAGCGATATCGGCCGCAGCAAAAAATGGAAGCACGGCTCGGTATCCGTGGCACTGACTGCCGCCGTTGTGGCAGCCGTCGTCATCCTGAACGTCATTATTACGCTGCTGACCGACAAATGCGGCCTGTCGCTGCGCTTCGACTTAACCAGTGAAGGATTGTTCTCGGTCACCAAAGAATGCGAGACCCTCTTGTCCGGCACCTTCGACGACTTCAACGTCGACGCAGCCGCCTTCAACCCGACGGTCGGCGGCATTAACGAAACCACCGTGTACCAAAACGACGCCGTCATCAACAAACTGGTGACTGCCGAAACGGTCGCGCTGATTGAAACCCTGAAGGAAGATTATTACGACAGCTACGCCGATATCTTCGACTTCTTCACGGGCGGAACGGAATCCCAGGCTGCCCAATACTATCGGCAGTATTTGGAAGAATTTTCTGCGGCCGATGAACTGTATTTGGACCGCACCGGCAAGACGCTGGCGACCGGCAACCTGTCCGACAGAGCCAACGCGAACATGGTGTCCTACAACGACGCCGTGGGCGACTTCAACCGCAAGATTACCACCATTAACAACTATATTGCGGCCCTGAACCGCATCATCAAAAAGGCCAACGCCGTCAACGCCGCCAATAACGAGCCGCTGTACGACGCCGTCACCAAGCTGAACAAGCTGACCGCCTTCCAGGACACCAAGGTACAAATTATCTTCTGTGACACCGCGGACAACCTGATTGACAACTACTACGCCAACATCGTCTACCAGACGGCCCTGAACCTGGAAAAGGCTTTCCCCGAATATATCGAGGTCGTTTGCGTGGATATTTACTTAAATCCCAGTGCCGTGCAGAAATACAAGGCAACGTCGGGTGCCACCATCAACACCAGCGACGTGATTGTAACCAGCGGTACCGAATTCCGTTTGTACGGGCTGCGTTCCTTCTTCGTTTTTGAAAGCGACAGCGATTCGACGCCCTGGGCCTACAACGGTGAAAAGTACCTGTCCACCGGCATCCTGGCCGTAACGCGTGCCGACGCGCCCGTCTGCGGCCTGACCACCAACCACAACGAAACCATTTACGATTACGAACTGCTGTATTCCCTGACCTACGGCGCAGGCTTCCAGATTGCCTATATCGACCTGCTCGAGGACGAAATCCCCGAGGATTGCCGCCTGATTATCTCCTTCAACCCCCAGACCGACTTTATTTCCTACTTCGACGACAACTCCGTCACGGACGGTGTGTCCGAATGTGAAAAGCTGGACCGCTTCCTGGACGAGGGGAACAGCTTCTTGCTGTTCATCGACGCCTACACGCCGAAACTCACCAACCTGGAAGAATATATGGAAGAATGGGGCATCACCGTCAACCGCGCAGCGGTGGGTGACGACGAGTACAACCAGCTGGTCAAAGATCCCGCCTCTTCCCTGACCTCCAACGGCGCCACCATCGTGGCCGATTACGTCACGACGGGTATGGCATCCGGTATGCTTTCCACCATGCTGGAGCAGTCCAGCCCCGCCAAGGTCGTCTTTAAGAACGCAACGTCCCTGGGTGTTTCGGGTATGTACAACCTGACCTACGTCGACGAGGAAGACCTGGACGACGACGAGGAAACCTTTGCCTACTATTCCTATAACGGCAACGGCGTATCCCGCCTGCGCCACAATATCTTCACCGCCGGCAGCGGCGCCTATACCGAGGCTGCCGGGGAGAAGGTCGACACGGCCGGTTCCTACACGCTCATGGCCGTCACCTACGAATACGATTCCCAGGCGACCGACTCCTTCGGTAACGTCATTACCAACAACCACTACTTCGGCGTCGTCGCCTCCACCGACTTTGCAAGTGAAGAGTTCCTGCAGTCCGCCACCTTCGGCAACACCGACGTGCTTTTGTCCGTGCTGCGTACCATGGGCCGCGAGAACGTCGCCGTCGGTTTGGACCTCAAGCCCTTCGCCGACACCACCATCGACAGCATTACCACGGCGCGTATGACCCGTGACACCCTGTTGCTCGTCTTAATCCCCGCATTCGTATGTCTTGCCGCCGGCACCGTGATTATGGTGAGGAGAAAGAACACATGAGTGCAAACGTTATTAACGTCATTTTAGAGCCGGAACGCGGCCGCGTTGATAAACAGTCACTCGAGGTGACTGTCGGCGCCGCCATGCCGCGTCTGCCCGGTGCAGAACGGCACGGCTGGGTCTTCGACGGCTGGTACACCGAAAAAAGCGGCGGGCAAAAGATTTGCTCCGGCGATATCGTCACACAGGATACCGATTTTACGCTGTGGGCACACTGGAAGCGCCCGACGACCGAAACGGCCGCCGCTGCGCAGCAGCCCGAGACGACTAAAAAAACGAAGTCCCTGTTGCGCACGCAGCGCATCGCCATTTTGGCGCTGCTGTGTGTCGTGCTGGTATTGGCTATTTCCATTCCCCTGATTCGAAAGTTTATCGTCAACGTGTATCATTTTGAAGACGTGGACGGCACCAACTACACGGTCAAGGCCGTGGACGGCAAATACGTCCTGTTCACGCCCGACGGCGAGGCCATGACCGCCTACACCTACAGTTACGACGACGACCCCAATACCGTCTATAAAAAGACGGGACAGGGCAAAATCACCTACTTCATCGCCGCTTCCGGCAACCAGATTCAGGTTGACCCCGAGACGGGTGACGCCGCCTATTTCGCCGTTGTCGACACCGACGAGGGCGAGATGGTCTACAGCGACAA
Source organism: Clostridiales bacterium UBA1770 (assembly GCA_002315325.1). Taxonomy (GTDB): domain Bacteria; phylum Bacillota; class Clostridia; order Oscillospirales; family CAG-272; genus UBA1770. The sequence goes on along the minus strand of DCGU01000071.1, from coordinate 5,478 downwards.
CGTCAGCGTCATGATGTACCCCCAGATTATGCAGACCAACGTCCACAGTTTGGAAGTACACAACGAACACGGCACCTACCGCTTCACGACGTGGCGCGCCGCCGACGGCACCAACCAGGTGAACTTTGAAGGCTTTGAAAACGTCACTGGTCTTTCCTACGACGGCACGGCCTACGCCGGCGTCTGCGCCGCAGCCGACCAGTCCTGGTCCACGCTGCGTATGACGTGGGATGCGGTCGTTTCCAAGTACGGCTACGAGGAATACGGTTTCAACGTGCTGTACAACGAGGACGGCTCCATTTGCGACGTCTCCAGCCAGAACTACTTCGTCATCACGGAACGCTATTACAACGAAAAAACGGCCACCTACGAGTCCGGTGTGGCAGGCCTGTCCTATCGCGTCTACATCGGCGACTCCACGCCCGACGGCAGCGGCTATTACGTCAAACTGGCTGGCCGCGACACGCTGTACGTGCTGTACGCCTCCAAGATTTCCTATTTGCT
>DCGU01000071.1:0-4812 GCA_002315325.1 Clostridiales bacterium UBA1770 | reverse complement strand
TGGAGGAACGCGCCAACACGCTGGCCACGTCGGAAACCTTTACTTTCATCGAACCCTACACCTACAAATACGACGACTACGCCATTGAAAGCGACGCCGCCATCAACGCACTGATGCAGATTTGTTACCTGGAGGCCGACGAAATCATGGCCGTGCACTCCGAGAACAACGACGAGGAGTTCGAAGCCGCGCTCAAACAGTACGGCCTGGACAACCCGGAATACCTCCTGACCTTCACGTATCTGCAGGGCGACGGTTACGGCAACAACGTGGAAATTCCCTCCACGATTATCCTCAGTAAAAAGAACGGCACGCAGTATTACGCCTACTCCCCGTTCGCCGAGATGATTTTGGCCGTTTCCGAGCAGCACCTGTTGTTCCTGGAATACGATGAAACCGACTGGGTCACCAATTCCTATATGTCGGAAAACATCACCTACGTTTCTTCCTTCAGTCTTGCGACCAAGGACAAGACGGTCACCTTTGACCTGAACAACAACTGGTCCATGCCGATTTACTTCACGGAATCCGGCACGCAGTTCCAAACGCAGGACTACACGTCCATCAAGACCAATGCCGACGGTACCATGAGCGCCGTTTATTACATGTATGAATGGAAGACGGGCCGTGAAGGCACGGGTATGTACCGCTCCTCCTACAACGTTTCTCTGGATGCCGACGAAAACGTCACGGGCTACACGTCCAACAACGACGAGACGCTCGTCTCCCCCAGCGAAACGCTGACCGAATACGTCACGCGGCACGCCACGCTGGCCACCACCGACAGTCAGGGCCGCATGGACAACTCCTGGGCCTATTTGAACTACCGCGTGGGTCTGGGGGCCAAGATCAGCGAGACCGTCTACAATCAGATTTGTCTGTACGAAAACCTGATTATGTATTGGGATATCAACGACGAGATGCTGGGCTACGATAAGTCGACCGGCAAGCTGTACAGCGGCGAGTACTCCTTCAATACCGAGTACCTGCGCGTGGAATGCAGCGACACAACCGGCAAATCCCGCGTGCTTTATCCCAGCGTCACCTACGATCTCAACGGCGACGGTGTGAAAGAGGAACTCTCCAGTACCAACAACGCCGGCACTTCCAATCTCAAGGACCTGCGTTACCTGTACCAGGAGATCCTGGCCAATATCATGGAGGACACCGACCTGACCGAGGAGGAAATGGCCGAGCTGCGCGATAAGGACGATGCCGAATGCCTGCTGGTGATGACCTTCACCATGGACGATAACGCCTCCCTGGTCAACCCCTACGCCGACGAAGACAACCACCGCGTGCTTGTTTACCGCTTCTATCAGTACAGCGACCGCCGCTGCTATCTGACCATTAACGGCGGGGGCGAGTACTACGTACTGTCCACCTTCGTCAAAAAGATTATCGCCGACGCCGACCGTGTACTGAACGGCGAGGTTGTCGACAAGACCGCCAAGTATTAATTCTTTTATCCCCCTACCACACAAACCGTTATTTCACCCGCGCTTCCGTGTCCGCATTTTTGCGCGCACGGAAGCCCACCAAAATAGAAAGAAGTATATATGAGTCGCACGCAAATCCCTGCGGGGTATCGCCCCGCCCTGGACGAATACCAGACACAACTGGCCATCGCCTACGTTAAAAAACATTTTCAACACGAATTTTCCTGCAACCTCGACCTCAAGCGCGTTTCCGCCCCCCTGTTCGTCACGACCGATTCGGGTCTGAACGACAACCTGTCCGGTGTGGAACGTCCCGTCACCTTCGATATTCCCGACGTGCATCAAAACGCCGAGGTCGTCCACTCCTTAGCCAAATGGAAGCGCATGGCGCTGGCGCGCTACGGTTTCCCCGTCGGCGGCGGCCTGTACACGGATATGAATGCCATTCGCCGTGACGAGGTGACCGACAACCTGCACTCCATTTACGTCGACCAATGGGACTGGGAAAAGGTCATCACACGCGAAAACCGCAACCCGGATTACCTGCGTTCCGTTGTCCGCGCCATCGTGGATGCCATCGTTGCCACCAACGAACAGCTCAAGGCCGCTTTCCCCCAGCTGCACACCGTGCTTTCCCGTGACGTTGCCTTTATCACGTCGCAGGAGCTGGAGGACAAATACCCGAACATGACGGCCAAAGAACGTGAGAACGCCTTCGTCAAGGAGCACAAGACCGCCTTCATTATGCAGATCGGCGGTGCCCTGCGTTCCGGCAAGCCGCACGACAGTCGTGCCCCCGACTACGACGACTGGGCGCTCAACGGCGATATCTTCTTCTGGCACGAGACACTCGGCTGCGCCATGGAGATTTCATCCATGGGTATCCGCGTTGATGCCGAATCCCTGGACCGCCAGCTCAAACTGGCCGGCTGCGAGCAAAGACGCAACCTGCCCTTCCACCAAATGCTGCTCAACAACCAACTGCCCCTGACCATCGGCGGTGGTATCGGTCAATCCCGCCTGTGTATGCTGATGATGGGCTGCGCCCATATCGGTGAGGTCCAGGCGTCCCTGTGGGACGACGAAACCCATAAGGCGTGCGCAGACGCAGGAATCATGTTGCTGTAATTTGAGTTAAGAGTTAACAGTTAAGAGTGAAGAGTTGGCTGCGCCAACGTTAGAACTGAGTTAAGAGTTAAGAGTTAACAGTTAAGAGTGAAGAGTTGGCAGGTTGCCGGCGGCAAACTGCCAACGTTAAAAACAACCCTATATCATAGGAGTATTTATGTTTGATTTTGATTTAGATGCCGTCATGGCAAAGGCGCGGCAGGCGACAGACACCGCACGGTCCATTGCCAAGGGCGTTGCCAAGGATCTGCGCAAAACGGTGGATGCCGTCAAGGCTGAAGTGGCCGACGACGTGGCCGCTGTGCGCGAGCGAGATCCCGCCGCGGATGACGACCTGGAAGTGCTGACGCTGTACAGCGGCGTGCACGCCATCCTGGCCTACCGCGTCTCCCACAAGTTATATACGGACGGTCACCGCTACAGTGCCCGCGCCGTTTCCCAATTGGCCCGTATGACCACGGGGATTGAAATCCATCCCGGTGCCACCATCGGCAAAAAGCTGTTCATCGACCACGGTATGGGCGTCGTCATCGGCGAGACCGCCGAAATCGGCGATAACTGCACGCTGTACCAGGGCGTCACGCTCGGCGGTACGGGTAAGGACGTCGGCAAACGTCACCCCACGCTCGGCAATAACGTGATGGTCGGCTGCGGCGCCAAAATTCTGGGGCCCGTCAACATCGGCGATAACGTCAAGGTCGCAGCCGGTGCCGTCGTGCTGGATAATATCGAATCGGACGCTACGGCCGTCGGTATCCCCGCCCGCGTCGTCCGCAAGAGCGGCATCAAGGTGCCGGATATGGACCAGGTCCACGTCCCCGACCCCGTCGCCCAGCAGTTCTGCCGCATGCAGGCCGAAATCGACGCATTGAAAAAACAAGTGGAAGAAAAGTAAAAAAATCCCGATGCGGTTCTCGCATCGGGATTTTTTGATACTGTACGAAGTACAGGAGCGACAAAATGCCGTAGGCAGATTGTGGAAGGCGTTCCCCATCCGCGGCAATGAACCTAAAAAGGCTCCATCGCCGAGGGAGCTGGCACGCGTAGCGTGACTGAAGGAGTTCCCCTATTGGCAATCTGTAACTTTAAGCCGTCTCCTCGGGGAAGGGGGACCGGCGTAGCCGGTGGAAGGAGTTCACCCTTGTATAAAGCAATCCTACAACCGGTGATGTTGCCCCCCTATGAAATTACACTACTCTCAAACACGACCGTCACACCGTTGACGGCACGTATCGTTTGAGACCCCTATGAAATTACACTACTCTCAAACTGGAAGGGGGGCGATTTCGTGCTACCACGAGTTTGAGACCCCTATGAAATTACACTACTCTCAAACTTGCAAACGGTTGCTTGTGGCCATCAGGTAGTTTGAGACCCCTATGAAATTACACTACTCTCAAACATTTCAAATGGAGGAATAAATGATTAGCGAGTTTGAGACCCCTATGAAATTACACATCTCTCAAACCGGAGGTGTGAATATGGAATGGCTTGAAAAGTTTGAGACCCCTATGAAATTACACTACTCTCAAACCAAACAGTCTGCCGAAGAATCTGCCGAGCGGTTTGAGACCCCTATGAAATTACACTACTCTCAAACATGTCATCACTGGCATAGCAGCAGATGAAGTTTGAGACCCCTATGAAATTACACTACTCTCAAACTCTCCCGCCCGTTATAAGCTGCCGACAGAAGTTTGAGACCCCTATGAAATTACACTACTCTCAAACCCTGGCACGTCTCCATGCGCACCGGAAACGGTTTGAGACCCCTATGAAATTACACTACTCTCAAACTGGTGGTCGGCTTCAACTTCCAGTTGATGCGTTTGAGACCCCTATGAAATTACACTACTCTCAAACTTATATAATCCACCATGAGGCACTGGCAAAGTTTGAGACCCCTATGAAATTACACTACTCTCAAACATGCGCACGTTGCGATAAATGCTATTAAACGTTTGAGACCCCTATGAAATTACACTACTCTCAAACAACAGATATTACGCCCTCATCAATATCAATGTTTGAGACCCCTATGAAATTACACTACTCTCAAACGCCGCATATCATCTGACAATTGGCCTTGACGTTTGAGACCCCTATGAAATTACACTACTCTCAAACCAGAGCTTAACACCTCAGCTCCAGACGGAGGTTTGAGACCCCTATGAAATTACACTACTCTCAAACCCGGCAAACCCAGGGACGGACATTTCTGCAGTTTGAGACCCCTATGAAATTA
>DCGU01000091.1:56493-69464 GCA_002315325.1 Clostridiales bacterium UBA1770 | reverse complement strand
CCTCCAGCATGCACCCCGAGACGATGAAACTGGTGATGCGGCGCATGCTGGAGGGGGCGGGCGTGACGCTGTTGTTCTACACGCGCGTGTGTGAAGCCGTTGTGGACGAGAGCGGCCGCCGTATCACGGCACTGCTTGTCAGTATGTTTCAGGGAGCAACGTTGGTGGCAGCCGACCGCTTTGTCGATTGTACCGGTGACGCGCTTGTCTGCGCACTGGCCAATCCCGACAGCATCCAAAAGTACACGGACGAATTCAATATGAACAAGTCCATGTTTTTCTTCGTCGGCGGCGTGACGCCGTTTGACGACGAATCGAACGGAGCATTATATAAACAACTCTACGAGGCGGGACGGGTTCCCGGCGAAGTATGGGATCATTTCGGCTATTCCATACAGCTCAATCCCGGCGTTTGCCAAATCGCCGTTTGCTATACGACGGGTGACGGCGTTGACTCGGCCGATATGACGCGGATGGATGGCGCATTACGGGAAAACGTGTTTGCCGTCCTGGATTTCCTGCGTCGTGAGATGCCCGGTTTTGCCGATTGCTATTTGCTGGATACCGCACTGCAGGTCGGCGTGCGCGGCGGGCAGGGTATTATCGGGGAACGCAGCGTTACCCAAGATACCGTTTTCGGGGAGGATACGTCCGACTGTGTTGCCGTGACGAATCGTTCCTGCGGCTTTCACAGCAACAAAAAAGGGATGCCGCGGCCGTCATGGGCCAAAAAGGCCCCCGGCACCGGCAGCGTTCCCATGGGGGCTTTGGTGCCGCAGGCGTTTGATAACGTCCTCTGCGCCGGGCGTGCCATTTCCGCCGATCCTGCCTGTCTCAATGCCTTTCGTATGATGAACACCTGCATGACCACGGGCGAGGCCGCAGGCCTTATGTGTGTGTTGGCGGCGCAAAGGGGTATCGCATTTCAAAAAGTACGGTACTCCGATCTGTTACCGTTGCTGCGGGAAAACCGCTTTATTTTGCCGACGTAAACGAAAAATCCGAGCCAATGATTTGGCTCGGATTTTTACGTTGACGGAATTACTTTTTGGGATAGGTTGCGGCATACGCCGTTTGATACGTCGTCATTTCCACGTCAAGGCGGTCGTCTTTGCCCGTGACGTAGAACACGTCAATGCCGGTGAAGGCATAGCATCTTGCCGTGATTTCCTCGCCCTCACCGGTGATGGTTTCCAACAGTTTTAGGTCGGCGTCATAGTGGTACAGCGTCGTGCCGCCGTTGTATTCCAAATAGTCCCCCGGGTTGGCCGTGACGGTAAACTTGACGTGATGCGGGCCGCCCCATGCGTCACCCAGCGTCAGGCCGTAAACGGCACCGGTTTGATACAAATAGCCGACGCGAATGCGGCAATGCAGCGGTTCCGGCACGGGCTCGTAATCGGAAAAAGCGGACGTGCGGTCCTGATAGAACAGGGAACGATGCTCCGTTAAATCTCCGACGGTGCGCCCGCGGAAGTCGTAACCGGTGGAGCCGGACTCCATCCCGACAACGTGTTCGTGGGCAAACAGCATCTGTGTCTGTTCGTACTGCTGCTGCAAAATCCAGGTGTCGTCCGTTTCATCCAGGTGCCAATAGGTGAACTCGTCGCGCATTCTTGTTTTGATTTCATCGGGCACGACGCGGTCTGCTTTAAAGCGTATCCAGCGGTTGATGGTATCCAAATAGGTGTCCAGCAGGCCGTTGCCGGGGAAGATACAGAAGCAGCATCCGGCGTCAAAACCGACGGTGCGCGACAGCATGCTCTCCAGCTTTTCGGGTGTGGTGGCTGACAGACGATTGCCGAACGATTTGTTATCGGTGCCGCCTACATAAATGGCGTACCAGCCAAGCATACAGGGGTACAGGTTGCGGCGGAAGAAGCTGATATGGTCGGCACGGTAGTTAAAGGAGCCGCCCTTGCGGTTGTCTTCCCACCACGGTTCGCCCCAGTTAAAATACGAATGGGCGTGCCAACGGTAGTGGCCGTCGTTGCTGGCGTCGCAAATCAGGTCGCCGCCGCAGGTCTCGAATACTTTGCGGACGTAGGCGGAACGGGCGTATTCGCCCCAGCCCGTCGTGTCGCAGCCCTCCATGCCGTCAAAACTCATGCGTCGAATGCCGGACGCTTTGATGAGTGTCCCCAGACGTGTTGCCATCTCATCCTGCAAAAGGATGGACGGATACAGCGTGCCGTAGTCGTGGTCGGACATACGGGCCAGTTTCGTACCGGCTTTGTGTGCATCGGCTTTCGTGCCGAACGCGCCGCGTTCAACGCCTTGCAGTGTTTTGGTGTCGGCATCGTACGTTTTGTACCGCAGCAGTTCGTTTTCAATGCGCAGCGCGTTGAGCGTGTTTGCCTGTGCAAAACCGCAGTCCTCCGTCACACGGATTTCTGTTGCACTTTCGTTGACTTCCTGTGCCAGCGTCGTTCGCCGCCATTCTTTTAAATCCTTGTGCGGTATCGGCGTGACGTAGGGGTCATACGTGCGAATAAAGTTACTTAACGTATGGAATCCGGTATCAACCCCCTGTTTTTTGGCATTTTCCACAAAATGGACAAAATCAGGCAAACCGTTCGGAAACATCGATGGGTTGACGTCAAAGTGTCCCCAGGATTTGAACGGGTCACCGAAATACACGCAGCGTACCCCGGCACGCTGTGCCATATCAATCCGTTGTTGGTTGTCGCCGCCGCCCTCAAAGACAAAATAGATTTCGTCGGCACGGGGGGACTTTTTGGCCCACGTGCCGTCAATGGTGGGGTGCGGAAGGCCATACGTTGTTTCAATTTGGTCAATGGTGTCCAACAGTTCGGCAGCACTTTGTGCAGAGCACAAAACGATGGATGCGCCGGCAATCGGTCCGTCCGGTCCCGGCACGGGTTCAACAATATCACACCCGGGTTCGTCCGAGCCGCGCGTCATATCGCGTACGGCACAGCACAGGGCCACGCTCGTTTTGCTTGTAATATTGGCGCACTTTGCCGGCGTCCTGCCGTCTGCCTGCAGCGGCCAAGCGGCTCTTGTATTGATTGGCGTCGGGAACGTCGTGTCGTTGGTTTTAACGTTATATCCGCCGCCCAAAACTTTGGGCGACAGTGACTGGATGCAGACTGCACCGCCGTCCGCCGTCCACGCGGCCCCCAGCATTTCGCCGCAGGCGCAGCAATCGGGTACCGTATACGGCCCGAATTGGAAGGTCTCGGTCCCATCGGGGACTGCTTCCACCGTAAGTCGGTTCCAATCCCCCGTTTCCAAATGCAGTACGCATACCCCCGTTTCAAATTGTACGGTTATCGTATCCCCGTCCTGCGTGCAGCCCAGGGGCGCCGACATTCTGCCGCCCTTGACAAGCGTGCAGATGGGGGAGGGTGTAATCACGGTTTTTCCTTGATACGTACCGGTCATAGTGCCGTTTTGTAATATCGATAAAGTCAGCATGGTTTTCTCCTTTTTGACGGGTTAAATGAAAGAGCAAAAAACGTGCGCGGCGTTTCACCGCTTTTTACCATTATATAAGATAGCGCTTCCTATTGCAACCTTTTTTCAAAGATAAGTGTAACGTTGGGGACACGGCAGCATATTTTTGCACAACGTACGTACGTGTCAACGTAAAAAAGGAACGCCCGGAAACAGGCGTTCCTTTGGGGAAAAACGTTATGCGTCTTTTTTGTTTTTGTATGCTTCAACCAGCACGTCATACAGGGTGGCCATTTTGGTGCAGGCACGGCGGTTGCCGACAGGGTAGAAATAATACAGTTTACCCTGGTGATAGAACTCAAACTCGCTGTCTACGCCGAAAACAAGGCAGGGCGTTTCGCGGAACGTGTGGGCAAACGATTGTGCTTCACCGTTGATGATACCGGTAAATTGAATGCCGTTCGTCGTAAGCGTTACGGTACCGCTGCCCGGTAAATCGTTTTTCGGATTGACGGCATCAAGGATCTTGACCGTGACGTCAACCGTGAATTTTACGTCACTTTCGATGCCGAAAACGTCCTCTTTTTCGATTTTTTTAACGTATCGATACGCGTCACTGAGATTGGCAAAACCGAATGCATTCGGTTTAAAAGAATAATGTTCGTCAAACGTCAGGGTAAAACCGCAATCGCATTGCAGGGTACAGCCGCACGCCTGCACGGTATAGTCATTGCGGCATTGGGGGCATTTGTAAATGACCTTCTCACTGCCGGATGCCATATTTTTGTCCTTGACGGTGAACCGTTTCATATAGGCGTATTCGTTGGTTTCAACGGCCGATTGCAGGATATCGTTCAACGTCTTTTCATCCAATGCTTTAATCTCGTCCGGATATAAAATGCGGTTAACTTTGACCTCGACCGGAATGCGGCCCTTCGTCGTGTGGAACTTGGAATAGGCGGTAAAGTCGCCGTTGATATTCAACACGACCACCGGGACCGCCAGTCGTTTGAGCAGTGCGCCCGTTCCCTCGGTGATGGGGTTGGCCAAACCGTCCAGTGACAGTCGTGCTTCCGGGTAGATGAAAACGGACGTGCCGTTCTTCACGGCAGCCAGGATTTTTTTAATCGGCTCGATTTCCTGGGCAAACATACGTTTTGGTATAAAACCCAGGGTGTGGATGGCAAACCGCGTTACCTTATTTCGCAAATAGTAGCGATTGCCGACGAGAGCCGCCCGCAGGGGATAGATATAATTGAACGTGTGATAAATGTCGTACACCGACTTGTGATTGCACAAAAAGACGATGGGACCGTTGATGTCCAGCATTTCTTCGTACAGGGCATCTTCCACGTAGGCGGGCTTGGAATGAAGACCGACAAATAAACCGAAAACGTTCAACAACGGCCGATACAGAATGCTGTTCGGCGTGTTTTTGTTTTCTTTTTTATAGATGAATTTGCGTCCGATAAAAAACATGCCGATGAACAGTACCGTGCCGAGCAGGAAGACCAGCAATACGAAAAACCAAACGGAAATATCGTGGGCAATGAAATATCTGGCACCGGACCCCATGATGATGGACGTGATGATGGAGGGGAGCACACCCGTGGCAACGGTAAACAGATATTTGCCGTAGCTGATTTTTTTGCTGCTGCAGTAATAACAAATGGCGCCGAAGGGAATAATCGGAGTGACGAACAGGAAATACATCAACATTTGTATTTTGACGTCGCCTGCCGTTTTCTCGATGGATTCCAGCTTTTTTTCGCGTTTCCCCTGCAGCGGCGGGTCCATTTTAAAGGTATGGACAAGCAGGTAGATGACGCTTGCCCCCAGCATAACGCCGGCGTCGCACAACGGAATGGCAATATAGAAGGGGAAACTGATACCGGCAGGGAATTGGATAAATTCTGCCGGAATGCAGATAACTAACATTTCCAACGCTTCCACGATGACAACGGTCACGTAACCCCACCAGCCCTTGGAACGCAGGAACTCTTTGATGCCGTCTTCATCATGGTCCATCGTCAGTCTGCGCAGCTCAAAGATGGTGTCTTTCAAAAAGAAAAACAAGAGCAGGGCAATGACCGCAACGGTCAAGGTAAACCCGACGGCATATAGTATTTTCTTTTTTGTTTTGGATGTAATGCGTGCCAATTGCTTACCTCAACATAAAATGTAAATAGCGTTGGTTCACCTGACTGCATTTTAATACAATCAAAACGTCGATGCAGTTGAAATCTTTGTCAACGGATGCCGTGGAGCAAACGGTATGACCGATGGCCAAATAGGTGCGCAAAACGCCGGGCATTTCCTCCCGGATTTTACTCTCGTCGTACGTTTCGGCACAGCCGCTCAAATCAATGGGGTTCATCACGGCTTTGAAATCAAATTCGGTTTGCAGATGCTCGCGATATAAATAAGTAAAGGCGTTAGGATACAGGGATTTGTCGGTACCGTGGAACGAGCACAGTCCCAATACGTACTCACATTTGGTTTCCGACAAATATTGGAACAGACCGCGCATCAGCAGTTTAATGACGGCCCCGTCGCGATAGTCGGTGTCAATGCACAGCCTGGAAACGCAGGCAAACAGTTTGCCGCTTTCAATCAGAGGGGTAATATCATACTGCCGCTCGATTTGATAGGTTTTTTTCTCCGCATTGGTCAACGGCGTGGTGATACGGTAGGTACCGACGATTTTGCCGGCGTCGGTATCTTTGACGACAAGCAGATCCGAGGCGGCGTCGAAGCCGTCGTCGTCCAAGCCCTCTTCGGGCAGGCTGTCGTCGTAATCTTTGCATAAAAACGTATATCTGAATTGCTGAACTGCCCGCAATGCATTCGGGGTGGATTTATCCAACAGTTCAACGCTGAAATTTTGCTCTATGATTTTTTCCATATATTGCTCCGGAAATAGTGATTATAAAAAATGTCGGTTTGCACGCTTCCGACGTGAAAAAGCAATCGTACAAAATGGCTTAACTTAAATATAGTTAAAAAACTATATAACATTGTGAATAATAACACATTCGCGTGTTGTTGTCAAGATTTTTCGGGCGTGACGTGAACCTCTCTCCTATGGAAACGCAATATCGATTCGCCGCAAAAAAAGGACGAAATATGTTTTTTGTTTTTTGCGTGAGATACCTTGACAGGCGAGGTATATTGTCGTATAATGTATGCAAGAAAACGGAGGAGGGAGTGAAAAAACGTTGTCCATTACCGCAGATTTAATACGTGGGAACACGGATACGATTATCTTGTCCTGTCTGGAAAATGGGGACAGTTACGGGTATCGTATCAACAAAAGCATATTACAAACAACGGGCGGTCGCTTTGAACTCAAGGAAGCAACGCTGTACACGTCGTTCAAGCGTCTTGAAGAAGCAGGTGCCATTGTCTCCTATTGGGGGGAAGAAGACGGCGGTGCGCGCCGCCGCTATTACCAAATTACCGAACTGGGGCGCAAACAGCTGCAGCAGGCACGGACCGATTGGCAGGATGCCAAGGAAATGATTGACACGTTAACGTTGCCGAAGGGTGAACAGAAAGGGGTTTAAAATGGAACAAAAGATTAAAAATTATATCGAAACCGTGTTCCGCGACGTGCCGAATAACGAGCGGACACAAAATATCAAAACGGAAATTTTGCAAAACCTGTTGGACAAGTATCACGATTTGCGCAGCGAAGGGCACGATGAAGAGGAAGCGTATGCGCTGGCACTGTCATCGGGCGGTGATTTGTCCGGCATCGTTGCCGATTTGAAGGGTGAACCGACCGAATATAATTACAATTACGAAAAACAATTCGAAAAGCACTATGAAAAGCAGTACAAGCGCGAGAAAAAACGTTGCGATAATTTTGCTTCCTGGTATTGGCCGCTGGTCGTTTGCGTCTATTTGGTGGTGAGTTTCTGCCTGCGTCACGTATGGGGCTATTCGTGGATTATTTTCCCCGCAGCGGCAGCCGGCAACGATTTGTATCGCTTTTGCGTCATCAAATCCAATCGGCGTCAGCGCCGTTCGGCGCTGAGCAGTTTGGTATGGCTCTGCACGGTTACTTTTTACTTCATTTTGAGTTTTTGGACAGGGCGTTGGGACGTCACCTGGTTGATGTATATCTTAGCAATCCCGGTCAGCCGCCTTTTGCAGGCTATTGTTTTTCCGGAAGAGGACGTTGATCCGGATGACGTAAACGAAAAGGAGAAAAAATCTTGAAAAACGAAAATAAAACGCAAATAATCGTATGGTCCATTGTGACGGCTGTCATTTTGGCATTGCTGATTTTTGCCTTGGTGGTGCCGAAAACGGACGGCAATTGGAAGTTGTTTGATTTTTCATTTTCCGGCATCGGTGGAATGATTGTTCGCTATGATAACAGTGCATCGTACACGGTCGGCGGCGGTGAGTTTGCCGACGTTGACGAAATTGAATTGGATTGGGTCGCGGGGCAGGTGAACGTGGTCGCTTATGAAGGGAATCTGGTGAAGGTTGTCGAAGAATATGACGGTGACGAGGAATTTGCCATGTATCACCGCTTTCAAAACGGAAAATTGACGATTCAATTTTCCAAATCAGGTTCACGGATTACGAATTTGCAAAAGCAGCTGACAGTTTATGTGCCCGCTTCCGCTGCGTTGCGACAGCTTGACGCGGAAGTTGTCTCCGCCGACGTAACGATTGACAGCATAACCATCGGTCAACTGGACGTTGAATGTGTCAGCGGAAACGTTATGATGAACCGTGTGATTTGTGAAGAAGCTGAGTTTGAAATGGTCAGCGGTAATATCGAAGCTAACGATGCAGATATCAAACAGGCGGACGTTGAAACTGTCAGCGGTAATATTCGTTTGTCCTACGCCGATGATGCTGAACCGCGCTTGTTGACTGTGGATGCCGTCAGCGGCGACGTAACGTTGTCACTGCCGCAAACGATTGGCTTTTGCCTGAATGCCGATACGCGTCGTGTGAGCTCCGACTTCGGTGTGAGCGTGTCCGGCAACGAATATCGGTTCGGCGACGCCGGCTTTGCCATCGACGTGGACGGGGTCAGCACCAAGGTAATGATCAACAAAAAGGCATAAAAATAATCAAAAGCAGACGGCTGCATCGGCAGCCGTCTGCTTTTTCTTATGAGATACGTTTTTCTCCGTTTGCGGAAAACGAAAATCAGTTATCCAAATATTTACCCAACAAAAAGAACTTGCGCTCGGGATACCATAGCATCTTACGACCATTGACTTCACAAACCGAGCCGTACATAGCCAATTGGTTTTTCTCATGGGAGGGAATCGTCGCTTCATCCGGCAGTTGCATATAGAGCGCAGATTCTGCCTTTTCAAAAGCAATAGGCTGTTCAGCGTCGGGGGCATAGTGTCCCACGGCGCGCAAAAGCGGATTGCGGCAGTGGCACACGTCCTCCGCGTGCCCGTGATAGAGAAGCGCATAACGCTCCTGCCCGATTTCATAAATCGGGGCGGGAGAAAGCGGATGTTCAAAGAGACTGCCGTCGGTGAAACGAATCGGCTTCGGCGCACTCCACGTTGTGCCGTTATCGGCGGAAACGGCGTATGCTGCATATCCCATAACTGTCCGCAATGCGCAGAATAGGCGGCCGTCGGGGAGTATGACAATGCTCGGTTCCTGTACAACGCCGATCGATGGGTCTGATGGGGAAGGTAAGACGATATCCGCACTTTCGGGCAGGAACGTGTACCGCAGGTTTGCCGCGTCTGGATCATCATCTACGTTTTCCAAGTGGAAAAAGCAAACTCTTGAGTCCCGAAAACTCCAACGTTCTGCGGGCTTGTACAAACGGTATGACGTCCACTTGGTAAAGCCCACTAAAAAGCGTCCGTCAGGCAGGCGTGTGGGAATTTGAAAAATGACGTTTTGCTGGCTGCGGGAATAATCGCGGGGGGTGACGGGCGCCTCAATGACTGCCGGTTCCGACCAGGTTTGTCCTAAATCGGTGGTGGAAATGACCTTGAATATGCCGCAGAACGAACCTTCCTCGTGGTTAGCGTTATCGAGTTCGGACAGGTATATGACGTAAATCTTACCGGATTTGGACATCACGGGCACTGCCCAGCTGGCCTGAGTATCGTCGCCCGAGTGGTCCTCGGTACACCCCACGATATACTTCGGTTCAGTCCAGTTTTTGCCGTCCGGGGAGCCGATTGCGAAAACCGCATGGTTATTGCCGCAACCGTCATAGTTGCTCTGCGTCCAAACGGCAAACAGTTTTCCGCAGGGATGTTTGATGACGTGCAGATGCACGTTGTCGGATTCGTACTCGATGCGCCGCGGGCAATATAAAACACAGTCGGGATTTGTTCTTGTAATTTCGCGTTGGATAATATCTACAGGTATTAACATGGCGGTTTTCCTTCTCCCTTGTATGGTCGTTATTTTGTTCCGGCGGGGTTAACGCAATAGATTAGCATGCGTTTGTATTAGCTGCAGAAATACCATAATAGTAGCATACTTTGCGTGATATAACAGTAAACGTTGGGGCTTGTTTGTAATGGATTATTGCCCGTCACGGTCGACGACACGCATGGTTCGGTACATGATGGGGAGGGGAGACAAAACCCATTTGCGGCCGGACAGACTCTTAAATCCGGAAACGGTCAACTCTTGCGGCACGTGATACAGTTTTCCGCCCCGACGGATGATATCTTCCTCATAAGCGTCGGTTTGGTATTCCGGAGTAATGCCGCCCAGCAGATAGACACCGGGGAAGGTAGGCGCGGCGTTGCGGTCATCCACCGTCAGGTTCTCCAGTACAACGTGGGTCGGCATATAGCAGTCGTACCCGAAGTCGAAAAACTCATGGTACCACCCGCTGATGACTTCCAACTGTGAAAACGGCGTTGTGCCGCCGGGAATCCAAGTGCAGTTGCGCAAAATCATATCCCCGTGCCACGTGCTGCCGTAATCAAAGCGGAGCGAAATCATGGAGCCGCCACCGTAGAAACAGGTGTTTTCAACCAAAAACAGCCCGGCACCGATGGTTTCAGCCCCTTGGTGCCCCAGCGAACAGTTGCGAATGGTTACGTTTACGACGCCCTGATGTGCGTCAAAGCGGGAAAAGACACAATGTTCCATAACCATATCTTTACAATAGTTTGAGCCCATGATTCCCCAATACGCGTTGTCCCGAATATCGTTGGTCTGGCTGCAGTGGAGCAGTGTCGGACGAATACATCTTGTGAAGAGCAAATCATAGGTTCCCATGCCGACCATTGATCCGTCGTCCCCTTTGGTGCAATAGGTTTTATGGCCGGTCAGCGTACAATGCGAGATGACGATATCCGCACAATCGGCAAAATCCAAAAAGCCGCCATAGGGTGCGCCGTGGTCACCTTCACCGGTAACCGTGTGGGTCAACCCCTCTACGACGGTATTGGAACGGGAAACGTGAATTCCGCGGCCGTAATACGTGTAGAAGCTGGGGGCTTGGTTGGCAATGGTTTGGAACGTGCCGCCGCGAATAGTCAGAGCGACTGTGTCAATCGGTGTTGCCGATGCGTACGTGACGTGGTCGTAATCCCATTGAATCGGTGCGTCCGTGCGAATATTCCCGTCTTCGTCCGCCAAAAAAATGTCGGAAACCGGGCAGCCGTTCCCTTGGTTTGGACCGTATCGGGCATAAATACGTTTGTCTGCGTTTTTGATTTCCACAAGACACTTTTGTCGGAGCGGAACGTTCAGTTTCGGTTGCCCTGCTTTCACCGAACCTGTGATTTCAAACGGAATCGGTTGGAACGAACTTGGAACCGTAAACAGGGGACGTGCCCCTTTTTCGGGCGGGATTTGACTGTCGTCAATGATGAACGCGGCATCCGTCCAATCCGTATCGGTTTGAATCACAATGGGAGCATCGGCTTCCCCCAGGTAGTAAACGGCGCCCGGCGTGGCCCTGACAGGGCAATGGTTTGCATTGGCATAGGCGTGTGCAGCGGCAATGGCGGGAACGTCGTTCGTTTTCCCATCACCGACCGCACCGAAGTCACAATAGTGAACGGTAGCAGACATAGGGGATTGCCTCCTGTTTCGGAATGTGTGTCATTAACTCTTATTAAAACGAATTGGTATGAAATAAGAAGGGAACACGATATTATGGACGTTGTTTTATCTTCCTGTTCAAAAAAGTAAATGAAAGAAACGGCCGGCCGGTTTAAAGCGTGCGAATGCAGTCGTCAATATCACGTGCGTATGCTTCATCTGCCCGTTTTTTGATTAGATATGTATGCCGCCCGTTCATAGATTCGGTAAAGTGATTTTCACCCGTTTGGGCATCGACGGTTGCCGTCCCCGTGACACTGTCATAGTCCGGGCCCACACGGTGTTTTCCAATTGCCAGCATGGCAAGCATCGGGTCCCAGGAACAGCGCCCGTTGGGGGAACCGTGGTCGGCAAGAACGGCGTGAAGATGGTCGCAGGGGGAAAGCTTTCCGCCCGAAATGACCGTGGCCCCCACTTCATAGCCCAAAAACGTAATCGGTACGGGACATTTTTCCACGACGTAGGCTGCGCCGCGTCGGCTTCTTTCATTGCGGGCAAAGTTATTTTCCGTACCCGTCGGCCATTTTCCCGCCATCATCCAGACGCGCTCGACCTTTTCTGCGGCCAATTCCGGGCCGGAAAGCGGCGAAATATCATCCCCGGGGCTTTGGAGAAATGCTGCGAGGGCTTGCAGATAGCCGATTTCCGCCAGCTCGACTTTTCCCTCAGCCGTTGCAAGCAAACGGCGATACAGTCTGACAGGAGTTTCTGCTTGGCTGTTCGGCAGGGGACGTTCCCACCGTTCGGCCAGCCGCTTTTGATAGGGCGGATTTCTGCCGAAATCGGTTGCCTCCAAATCAATGGCAAGCGGAATGCCGTCCACGCCTTCCAAACGTAAAAACGCATCCACAGAGGCAACGGAATATTCCATGCACGCATTGATGACAACGCCGGCAAGCGTAATGAGGCCATCCCGATGTGCACGGGCAAAAACGCGCAGGGCAACGGCATCGTCACAATCTGTCCACCAATCGGTGCCGACAATCAGTTTTTTCATATTAATCTCCCCTCGGTTGCATGCCTATTGTTGTTCCGAATAACACCGGATACGTTCCTCACACAAAAAGTATTTTCCCGCCGGGGATTGTTTTTCTCTTTGTGTTGGGCGGTATTGCTTTCAGCAAGGACAGTTTAGCATTGCTTACTGTTCTTGTCAAGACTTTCATTCTATGCGGGGAAACTGAAGGGAACCCCTGCTCGCATCTTAGGCTCCTCCGACGGGGGAGCTGGCGCCGCAGGCGACTGAAGGAGTTCACTATTCTGCATATCTCATTTGAAGCGGTGCCCCCAGCGGGAATACAGAACCCCTGTTCGCGCTAACGTTAAGTGGAAAGCGTTCGTCAGCCGCAGCGCCTCGTAAAGAGTGGCGGCGTAAGCCGTGACGGCGTTCAGCCGTCAAACGAATACGTGCGCACTTGTGCGCTGGAACACTAGCAATTGCCGCGGTGCGGCATATGCGGGGTTCGATTCCATGA